>JAZFSF010000147.1:0-18023 GCA_036446055.1 Bathyarchaeia archaeon
ATGTTTTGGAAGTCATCAGAGCGAGAATGAGCCACATTCAAGGTAACTTTGTCAGCATAGCATCGACCTTGAGGGCTTTGCCCTCCACTTACAACATGGACTTCCAAGAAGTAACGCCAACATTATGGGAGTCCCTGAGAGAAAGTGAGCGCGCTCTGGCCATCCTCGCTGAAATATATCCCCGATTGACGATACAGGAACCCTCCTTCGAAAAACCCAGCTACGCCTTCACGACCTCGACGGAGCTGGCCAACGTGCTCACAAAAAAGTATGGCGTTCCATTTCGAACAGCTCATAAAGCAGTTGGCGCGTTGGTTAGCCATTTATCAGCGAAGGACGTTGGCAACCACAAGGTTTCCGCGCCGCTCATGGAGGCCTTTTTGAAGGAAACCGCAGGTATCTCCCTACAGATTGAAGTGAAAGACATCGAGGAAGCCATGGACCCCACATACTTCGTTAAACACCACGATGTTAGAGGAGGTCCTGCTCCCAAAGAGGTGAATCGGATGATAAAGACGCGTGGACCACGCCTCCAAGCCTCAAGGAAATGGAGAGACTGCGTAAGAGCGGAACAGTCCAAAGCGCAGAAGAGATTGGCAAGGGAGAGCAGAGCATACGAGTCTTCCGAAAGAAGTCATAAGACCTCTTCACGTTAGGACAGGTTTTTGTGAAGTCTGATTTGTGGAAAGATTTTAACGAGGGGACGAATTGTGAACGAGAGAAGGAGTCACCCCCTATGAGAAGAGGAGTGTTTTAGAGGCTTTTACATGATTTTAGGTGACATTGCAATCGTAACCTCTTCAGGTAAAGCCTACTATAAGCTTGTAACAGAGCTGAAAAAAAGAGAACTTACCTTTTTAAGTCTGACTCCGAACGAACCTATACCAAAAAACGTTATGCTTGTCATTACCACGAGTCGTGATAAAAAGAAAGTAGACCACCCACAAGTCTTCGTCTATGCAGTAAACGAGGACCCGTCTCATATAATAGACCGAGTAATCCAACGACGTAAGGGAAAAGACGGATATAATAAACTGGTTTTCGGTGTTGACCCCGGGAAGCGAGTGGGATTGGCGGTAATGGACGACGGGTCAGTGATAAGGACGAATATTCTGTCAAGTATTGAGGAAACGGCGACAACAATTTTAGAAGCAGTGAATAGAATGGATGCCAAAGAGAATCTCGTGAAAATCGGAGATGGAGCTCCAGCTTATCAAAGAGCTCTCATCGCGTCATTAGACGAGACGCTACCATCTGATGTCGTGATTGAGTCCGTTGAGGAGAAAGGAACCACGCGACCATCAAGAACCCGTCTTTTCCACAGAAGAAGAGCCAAAGACGTTTATTCGGCCATTCGAATCGCTAGAAGAAACGGAAGGAAAATAAACAGGAGAAGGAACGATGCGTAAAACAGTTCAAGACGGCAACACGGTAATCATCAGCGGACCTGCGTCAGCGACGGTATTTGAGGGAACTATCGAGGTTTTTGGCGGGAACTTGATTGTTGAAGAAAAGATAGTTGTTCGAAGAGGGAAGTCTCTTCCCTTCGAGGCCAAAGAGACGTCTATTCTAGATATCGTTCTCGGCACAGACGCAAACGTCTATGAGGTGGAAGGTAGCACGATTCCTGATTCTTGGAGGAGGGTGACGAAAGAAGTTCTTTCCAGACCCAAGCCGTGTACCGTCATGGTTTTAGGAAACATTGACTCGGGCAAAACGAGTTTCTGCACCTATTTAATCAATACATCGCTTAAATCACAGGGTAAACCCGCCATCGTCGATACGGATTTGGGGCAATCAGACATCGGACCACCTACGTCCATCGGATTTAGCATAATTTCTGAGCCTGTCGCAGACCTCTTTTCAGCAAAACCAGCGACCATCATTATTATGGGGAGAACCAGCTCCAAAGGTATAACCCAACGAGTTGTGTCAAGCCTTACATCAATTATGAAGCAAATTTCTGAGAGAGCCGTGGATTTGACGGTGATAAACACAGATGGTTGGATTGAGGGAGATGAAGCACGCACCTATAAAACAGAATTGATTCGAAAAATCAGCCCCAACCTTGTCATAGGGATTCAAAGAAATGCAGAGTTAGAACATATTCTCCATTCTGTGGAAGAAAAGGGTTGCTACGTCCTGAGAACCGTCACCTCGTCCGCTATTAAACGAAGAAATCGCCAAGAGCATCGCGAATTACGAGAGCAAAGTTATAAAAAGTATTTGGGGAAGCCAACCCTGAGAAACCTCAACCTGAATTGGATATCTTTAGAATATACCCCCCTCGGTCTTGGAATCCCCGTCGACCTACAACGGGTGAAGTCCATTGAAAAAGCCCTCCAACGCCAGATTGTATATTGTGAAGAGAGTTCGCGTGCGCTATACATTGTCGTCTATTACAAGGAAAGGGTCGACGAAGCCACCGTCGTGACGGCAGAAAGCTTATTCCAAAAGGACGTGTATATTGTGAGAGAAGGGGAGGAAGAGGGATTACTCGTTGGCTTACTTAACAACGATAGAGACTTCTTAGGTTTGGGCATAATTTCCAAACTCGATTACAAAAACCAAACTCTAAAGATACGAACTGATTACAAGGACACGGTAAGTGTAGTCCAATTTGGACAGATCAAGGTTAATGATGCTGGAAATGAGCTGGGCGTCACAACCGTCTTCTCCACTAAAAATCACGCATAGAAATGTCCTCTCACAAGCAACCTATAACCGAGGCCATCGTTGTTTCTTCATCGACTTCACGCAGAAACCGGTTGAGTACCCGTTTCGCCTTGACGCTTCTTCCAAGATTCTTTAAAATCGCATTGATGTCTTTTGAGAAGTCTTCTATTACTAAAAGAGCGGTAAACAGCTAAATCAACACATCTGATATGACAACACTGTCACGTGCGAAAAACATAATAGACCTCCAATACATGACCCACAACGCTTAACGAACTTGGTGAACAGCTAAGATGACATCGCGAAAATCGAGAAAGATTCGAATTGCCGTGATTCCCGGAGACGGCATTGGCCCCGAAGTCATACACGCCACACTCGCCGTATTAGACGCGGTTCAGGATGTGACTACAGGCCTTAAGTTGGAGTACCTATTCACCGAAGCGGGACTGACGTGTGTACAGAAGTATGGAACAAGTCTTCCTGAGAATACTAAACAGGTTCTTCGAGAGGCTGACTGCTGTCTTAAGGGACCGGTCACCACGCCTGAAGCGCCTGGTTCCCCTAAAAGCGCTGTGATTCAAATCCGGACTATGTTTGATTTGTATGCGAACGTCCGACCAATTAAGGCGCTTCCACAAGTTCCCTCCCTACACCCCAACATTGACATGTTGATAGTACGGGAAAACACTGAGGGCCTGTACGCTGGAATCGAGTTTATGACAGGTGACGATTCAGCCGTCGCCATACGACTTATCACGAAACGTGGATGTGAGAGAATTGTGCGATTTGCCTTCAACCACTCTGTGAAACGGCGGAAACAGTTAACCTATGTACACAAGGGAAATATTTTGAAGATTACCGAAGGAATCTTCAAGGACGCAGTTGCAAGGGTCGGAAAGGAATTTCATGAGGTGCGCCTGAACGAGGTTCGCGTCGACGCCATGGCCATGTGGTTGATCAGACAACCCGAGATCTATGATGTGATTGTGACGACCAATCTGTTTGGAGATATTTTATCTGACGAAGCGGCGCAAACTGTTGGTGGCCTCGGCGTCGCCCCAGGCGCAAATATTGGCGACGATTACGCGATGTTTGAGCCCATCCACGGATCAGCCCCAAGTTACGCAGGAAAGGATCAGGTCAACCCCATCGCAACCATCCTGTCATCCAAGCTCATGCTCGATTGGCTGGGATTCAAGGAAGCTGGTGACTTAGTAGAGCAAGCGGTGAAAGCAGTTCTGATAGAGGGACGGCCCATGACCTTTGACCTTTGCCCCGAAGGCGTGACTCCGGCAAAATGCTCGGAAGTGGGAAAGAGGATAGCGAGGCAAATTAGGGGCGTATGATTACGAGTCTTGTAAGTATTTGGAGAAGTAAGATTCTGGGGAGAAGTAAGATTCCGGCGATGGATTTCACATCTTCAATCTCATTTCGTTCAATCATGTGTAGGGAAGTAGCCAAAATGATTTTAACGACACGGATAGCCTCGTCAGCTTCCAAGTCTTGCACTGCATGGGATAAGTCTGTAGCCAAATAGAGATCTACCGCTCTGAACAGTAGCCTGAGGAAACATAGAAGTGTAGAAGTCGCTTCATCTTCACAGGAACGTATCCAGTTTCTTCGACAGGCTCCCGACGGGCAGCATCGTCAGGGATTTCTCCTAGGTTGAGGGTTCCGGCGGGAAGTTTAAGAGGCGTCTTGCCACATGCGTGGCGGAATTGACGAACCATGATTATCGCCTCTTCGATTACAGCAAGCATTGTAACAACGCCTCGGTGTTTCTCGGTCTCTCGAACCGTTAATGTCCTGTTAGGGAGACGAACGGTGTCCTTGACAACGTCGACCAAATTACTCGAATACAAGGTTTCGGAATCTATTATTTCATCATGAAGTTTCTTCTTCACGTAGAATCATTTTTTAACAAAAGTTTGAGCGTAAGGGGTCCTTCGTGATCCCAACAGAAATAAGGGTTTCAGCGGGTGCTGAATGACCTGGTAACGTGGTTGGCAGTGTAATCCTTTACCCCTTATTTTGAAGGTTTGTTCACCCTGATTTTCTACGACTTATCATGTATCTTCTCATTGAAGGAAGATTCTGACGTCAGAATAATCCATCTTTTTATAGGAGATGAGAAAAAACATAGCTAAGCAAATGTCGACGAAAAAAGCCGTAATTGGAGGGTGTGCTTTAATCCTTTGAATCGTTCACTGAAGTCCATTGGTTTTATAGTTAATCCCATTGCTGGAATGGGAGGTGCAGTCGGCCTCAAAGGCACGGACGGGAGAGACACCTTGGAAAAGGCTTTGTTAGCAGGAGCCCAACCCGTGGCCTCTGTAAGAGCTGAACTGTTCCTTAGAGAACTGGAGCCTGTTAAGGCGAAAATTAGACTCGTCACAGGTGCGGGAAATATGGGAGAAGTTGAAGCAAAAAAATGCGGGTGGACGCCAGAAGTCCTTGGGAAGGCGAGTGAAGAGACAACGCCTCAAGACACAAAGGAGATAGCTTCAAAGATGAAGGCGCTGGGCATTGACTTATTGGTTTTTTGTGGTGGAGACGGAACGACTCGGGACGTGCTTGACGTTGTGGGTACTAGTGTTCCGGTGTTAGGGGTTCCGACTGGAGTAAAAATGCATAGCGCCGTATTCGCCGTTGATGCCAGAGCTGCAGGAAGCATGGTTCGGAGGTTTTTAAGTGACGCGCTTCCTCTGCGGGAAGCTGAGGTCATGGATGTTGATGAAGAAGCCTTTCGGCAGGGACGGGTGTCTGCAAAGCTATATGGTTACGTGATAACACCCTATGAACCAATCTTGATTCAGGGAAGCAAGGTGGCGAGTCTCATGACGGATGAGGAGCTGCGGAATCAGGCGGCTCTCGCCATCTACTTCATTGAGGAGATGAAGCGAGAAGTCATTTATGTGATTGGTCCTGGAACGACCACCCGAACCATTGGAGACCTCTTAGGGGAGAAGAAGACGCTTCTGGGCGTGGATCTCTTCTGTAACAAGAAGATCATTGGCAAGGACGTGACTGAGACACAGATTTTGGAGGCAATCCGGGGAAAAATCTCGAAAATCGTTGTCACCCCGATTGGCGGTCAAGGTTTCATCTTTGGAAGAGGAAATCAACAGATAAGCTCAAAGGTGATTCGATTGGTTGGGAGGGAGAACATTGTCGTGATTGCGACGAAGCATAAGCTCAGGGGATTGAAGGGGTTACGGATTGACACAGGAGACCCAGAACTCGACGACGAACTTCGAGGATACCTCAAAGTTGTGACAGACTACAGAGAAGAACACGTGATAAAGGTCAGATGATTGAAAACATGAATACAGTGAAGAATCACGTTTTAGTTCTCGCATCACCAAAACCTTCTTGCTAGAGCTTTTCTCTCCGCTTCAACCACTAATTCGAAGAGTTGATCGCTTATCTGTTGTTCCTTAGACAAGATCTCCTTGACGCTTGAGTGACTTAAATTCTTTCCAGCGAGGACAAGTGCTGCCAACCGTCCATGTTCAGCCATTAGGCCTCCAGTTTCCAACGCCTCTTTCACTAGCTTCTCCTCGTTAGCAGTCATCTTCAGACCTATCTTCTCGCAGAGTCGCGCCACCGTTTCTTCAGACTCGTCGAGAATCCCTATTTGATGAGAGTCGCATCGTGGACAGGCAAAAGAGTCAGGTACGTCCTTGATGGATGACATCTGAAGAAAGCCCCAGCAACTTGTACACACGAAAGTCTTCGCCTCGTTCAACAGCCGGGCTCTAGCCGACTCGATGGAAATGTATTTCATCTTCTCGGGAGAGATTAGGCTAACTCGCTTCTTCATTTTTTCGAGGCCAATGGTAGTAAGGGGAGTGGCGTCTCCTCCAGTATCTAGAATCACCAAGTCGAGTTCACCTGTTTTAATCTCTTCGAAGACGGTAGCGACGTTTTCGAGATCCATATCCTTCTTCAAGGCAACTTTGACTGCTTCGTCGAAGATGGCGGTTCCTTGAAAACTCTTAAGCAGTTGATTAAGGCTTACGTTGCTCAAGTCAGCGGACTTGGAAACAGCCCCAAATTTTCGAGCTATGTGGATAATTCTCCGTTTAAACAGTCGACCCTTAACCGCAGCCTTCACAGCCACGCTTTCCAAGTCCATACGAGAAAGCTCGTTCAAAATGTGGTAAACATCATCGGAATGAATGAGGTCTTGGCCTTGGATGATGACTCTGTACGCGCTTTCCTGAATGCCGATGGTGTAACCAATCTTTTCGGAGAGAGTATGCCCGATTAAAAGAGCGAGGGTTCGATTGACCAAACTTCCAAAACACGCATTTAAGACGACGGACCCTCCCCAATCCTCCAGCGTCACCCTCTTATCCGTTGGCGCATTATACCCTTTCTCGAAGTGTTCGACAATCTCGCTGACTGCTCGGACAATCGTGTCCTCATTCGCGGGATACTTCTTTGAAAGCTGGGAAGCGATGGTTTGGACTGATCTGTTTTGTACAAGATTTGCTTCGACGAATGCCCTGAGGTTACCGACTTCCCTGGCAATATTGAAGGGAACGGGAATTTCCTCGCCCACCCAGCTCGGAATGGCGCCAGTGGGGTCGAGGACGGGTTTGACGTAGATTTTGTCGCCGTAAACGCTTGTGATTCGCCAAACGCTTCCCTGTACAATAAATTTGACACCGGGATCTCCATATTCTGCGACGAAAACTTCGTCGAGAATGCCAATGGGCATATCCTTTGTCTCGTCAACGACTAGATAGCTTTTCCGATTTGGAATCATGGAAAGGGTTTCATAGTAATATTTGTACAGTTCCTTGGTACTCCCAGGCTTCAGGACAATCTTGTCCTCAAAGGAGACCCACGCCAGCCGTGGATATCGGTCGTGCATGTAAGTTAAAACGTTGATGAGGTCTTCTTCTTGAAAATCTCGATAGGGATAGGCTCTGTTTATTATGGAGAGTAATTGATCGAAACGCCAGCTCCTCGAAAACATTAAGAGCCCCACAAGTTGGTGAACTAACGCGTCATACGGTGCCTCTGGAACCGCCACGGACTCGAGTTCTTCAAGATAGGCTCGTCTCGCGATAACGATGGCCTCTAGTGTGTCATCGGAGTCCATGGTAATGATTACGCCCTTGGCCACCCTACCCACCCGATGACCACTACGACCCACTCTCTGCACAAGACGAGCGACCTGTCGAGGACTCATGTACTGTATGCAGAGGTCTATGTGACCAACATCGATTCCCAATTCAAGAGACGAAGTACAGACGAGTCCTTTCAACTCGCCATCCTTAATACCCCGTTCAGCCAGTATTCGTGCGGGCTTCGCTAGGGAGCCGTGGTGAATGCTCACGGGAAAATCGACGTCCCATACTTTGAAGCGGCTTGCCAATACCTCTGCGATAGAACGAGTGTTCGTAAACAAAAGAACCGCCTTATGTCCTTCGATGAGTCTTCTTATTACCTGAAGTCTCGCCGCGACCTCGGGATGGGTATACAAGCGAGAAGCGAGGGCGTAATCCTCTTCATTAGGAATTGGATTAATTATCTCGAAATTCATAAAGCGAGCGACGTGAACCTGAACAATCTCAAAGGGTCTCTCAGTTCCTACAAGGAATTTTGCAACTTTCTCTGGGCTTCCTATCGTGGCGGAGAGGCCTATGACTTGAAAATCTCGTTCAGTGATAAGGCGTAGCCGTTCAAGGGCCAGAGAGAGCTGACTTCCACGTTTATCCTCCGCAAACTCGTGGATTTCGTCGATGATAACCCACCGCGTCTGCTTCAGATGCTGTCGCATATTACGTCCTGGAAGAATCGCCTGAAGCGTTTCAGGAGTCGTTATCAACATGTCGGGGGGGCTCCTAGACTGGGCGAGTCGTTCCCGACTGCTCGTATCTCCATGCCTCACAGCGACCTTAACATCAAGCTTCTCACACCACCATTGGAGGCGTTCAAGAATGTCCCTATTGAGGGCGCGAAGAGGCGTAATATAGAGAACCTTAATCCCCCTATGTCTTCTCGACAATTCGATGAGTTTGCTGAAAACAGGGAGAAACGCTGCCTCCGTTTTACCAGTGCCAGTGGGCGCGATGAGAAGGACATTCTTTCCTTCCAAAATGATGGGCACCGCCTCTACTTGGGGGTCGGTAGGGCTGATGAAGCCTCGCTCCTTAACAATTTTTCGGACAGGCTTATTTAGCATGGAAAAAGGGTTTGGGGTTTGCGTCATCTCCGAAAGTCCCAGACATAAGAAAGAGAATACCCAAATAAAAAAGTAATTAAAGCAGAAAGCTCTAAAAAACAGGAAGTAGTATATTAAAATGACTTTGAAAGACGCGTGTTGAAGAGGAATAAAGAAATGATAGATGTGTCGGAGCCTTTACCTGAATCGACGGTTGGTTTTAAAACAATTCACCACATCAAGTCGGATGAGAATTATATTGGATATGTCGAAGCCAGCTATTTACAGAAGAAGGATGTTAAGGCCTTTAAGAGACTGAAACGAAAATTGAAGGTTGGCCAACCCTTCGGCGTCCAAGTGTTCATCGATGTTGAAAAAAGTGGAGTGACGGCGTCCACACTTGGCAAAGAAGGCCTCTTAGAACTCGTGGAAGCCCTCAAAACAAAGCTCAAGGGAGTAGAGGAACGGGACATCTATATTATGGAGCTTTTAGGAAAGAAACGAAACATGATTGGTCGAGCTACCGACCTCAAATAACTCTATTAACCCTCAGAGTCCAACATTTTAACTTCATAAGTCTTATGTATAAGAGAATTTTGCTATTTCTATACGTGACAGTAAACAATTGAAATTCAACGACGTTCCAATAAAAAATAGTGATTTAAATAGAAATCAAAAAAGGTATCACAGGCTGACGCTTCCATGCTCCCTACGAAAAAACGATTGCTGAAAATTGCGATTTTAGTCATCGTCATCTTCTCAGCTGCCTACGGCGTTCTCTTCAGCCTCAGATTTGCGCTGGGAACGGAGTTCCCCGTGGTCATCGTTAATGGAGTGAGCATGATTCCAACGTACTATGAAGGCGATCTCCTCGTTGTGCAGGGAGTGCCCGATAAAAACATGATTGAGGTTCAAGAGATTATCGTGTTTCACAACCCTTACAGTTGGGACACACTGATCGTACACCGGGTTGTGGAAGTACGAAATCTCAACGAACAATTGATCTTCAGGACTAAGGGCGATAACAACGTAATCCAAGATCATTGGCAAGTAAGAGAAGAACACATCGTAGGAAGAGTCTTGCAAAAAATTCCATATATGGGCGGAGTAGTAACGGCCATTCAAAGCCCCTACGGAATAGGTATACTCTACAGTCTCATAGTCGTTGTTATCGTCTTCGAATTATTTTACAGTAAAAAAACAAAATGAATCCTTTATAAATAGCGTATATCTTTCACTATATACTTGGAGCGATCAGTGGGATGCCACATTATAAAGCGAGTATAAACATTGAAAACGTTGTAGCTTCAGCTTCCTTAAATCAAACCCTCAATTTAAACTCCATAGTGAAAGCGTTCCCAAGCGTTGAATACAGACCGGAACAATTTCCTGGCCTCGTCTTCAGATTGAAAAAGCCAAAGACCGCGACTTTGATTTTTGGTTCAGGAAAGATGGTTTGCACTGGTGCAAAAAGCGAGAGACAGGCCAAAACGGCTGTCCGAAAGGTTGTACGAGAACTAAAGGATAATGGTATCGTAATCACAGGAAAGCCAACAATTAAAGTTCAAAACATCGTTGCCTCAGCAAGTTTAGGAGGAAGAATCGATTTAGAGAAATCAACTTACACCCTTGGAAGAACGATGTACGAACCGGAACAATTTCCCGGCCTCATCTATCGAATGGAAGAGCCGAAAGTAGTCATTCTCCTCTTTGCAAGTGGAAAGCTTGTGTGCACAGGTGCTAAATTTGAGGAGCAAGTCTACGAATCCGTCACTAAACTCCATGCTCGATTGGAGACAGACGAATTGATTTATTACGAATAACATTGACGAAGCTATTGTTTCAAACCGTTTATTTTTTCTTTAAGGCGCATTAAGATTCCCACTTTTATGAATATGAGCCTGCTAGTTGATTAAAGGGCCTAGAGACATGAAATAGCTAGTTAAGCAAGACTTCCTCTGGTACCTTTGGAAATGGATAAAAAACGAGTCCTTTCTATATCTGTACTGTAGCTAGCTTAGATTTCTGAGAATTAGCTAGCCAGAAAAAAACTCCAAAAATATTAGCTTATTTAGTTAGCTGTTTGGATTTCCTTTACAGTTCTTAACAAGAAGTAATAAAATGTGGCATAGATGGCGAATTGTCCCGCACCTATGTAAGTGAGTTTCTCTGTGGATATATACTCCATGATTTGTTTTCCAAGCCAAGGAGTCACGACCCCCTCCACTTTGTATAGCCATCGTTCTGATACTATTGGCCGTAGCTTTCTCCTCCCTGTGAACTAATTTCATGAAGAAAGAGACGTATTTCTAAAAAGGAAACCCAAAGGTTAAAGGGATATGCTGAGTTACACCTCCTATGTTTGGAAGTTGACGAAAGGTAGAAGAGTAATATTTTTCAAGAAAGAAGGATTCTGTTCTAATCGATGAACGTGAATAAGTCACGACTTTAGGTGATGTTGACCATCGACCAAAGTATTCGGTTTGAGTATCCTAAACAGATCCATTTTGAATGTGATAGATGTGCCCTCTGTTGTGGTGATTCCAAGCACAGAGTGCGGCGCATTCACCTATTAAACATCGATCTAGTTCGCATATCGAAGAGGACATCGATGACTCGGGATGAATTTACCACGAAGATTGATGGCTTTGAACCCTACGTGTACCAGATGAAAAAGACGACCGAGGGATTCTGCTTCTTTCTCCGAGACGGCTCGTGTTCCATCTATGAGGTGAGGCCGTTGATTTGTCGTTTTTACCCCTTTCAACTCCAAAATCGGGGAAACAGCCGTTATGTCTTCAGTTACACTAAGGAGTGTCTAGGCATTGGAAAGGGTCCAAAACTAGAACTAAGGTTCTTCGAAGAGCTGTTCGCTAAGTTCACAGCGTCGATGAAAAGGGTTTAGAACCCTTATTGAGAAAGATAAAGGACGACTAGCTAGGACGGTGTCCCTCGAGGTAACTATCTACCGTGTTCCTTCCGAGAAGTTGCCCGTAAAACGCGTAGATGTCTCAACCATTCGGTACGTTAATTCTTCTCTTAAATCACACTAGCTCTTGCATACAACATATTAGTAGGAGTCATAAAGAAAATAGATGAGGCTCGATGAGGTGGATTGACTGTGACAGTTAAAGAGATGGTTTGGGACCTCGCGCCGCTTGTTGAGAGCACGGGTCCTGCTTCTGTCCAGAAGAAGCTAGCGTCAATGATGGATGAAGCGAAAAAAATGCGGAATAAGTATCACGGGAAAATCGAGGGTCTTGATACGAAGGGGCTTCGCGAGTTATTGGAGACGAAAGACGCTTTTTACCTCACGTTTGAGGGAGTGATGATGTATTGTGGCCTCATGTATGCAGCTGATGCTACGTTTGATGAGGCAAAGCAGCTGAATGATGCTTCACGTAGGGCATCCATGAAGGTCGGTCAAGCCTTAGCTTTCATCGACATCGAGATGGGAAAGCTCCTCATCGACATCCCGTCCCTAATCGAAGATCCTGTGCTGTCTGAGTACCGCCACTATCTGGAGCGGCTTCTAAGAAGCGTGCCCCATCAATTGTCAGAGACCGAGGAGCGCGTGATAATTGTCAAGGACAAGAACGGTGTTAGTGCGTGGCAGTTGCTCCAGAGCGATTGGCTGTCCACCCGTACCTTTAATATTGAGATTGCAGGGAAGATGAAGACGCTGTCCTACGGGAAAATAATTGGTCTCTATCAGAGTCGAGACCGCGATCTACGGCGACAAGCCTATCAGGTAGTCTACAAAGAACTAGGTCTAGACAAAGTCATCTGGGCAAGCGCCATTCGCGCCGTTTGTGCTGATCACCTGCAAATGTGCGTATTACGTAAGTATCCGACGGCAATGACTCAGAGCTTGATCTCCAACGACGTCGACCAGCAGACGATTACTAGCCTCATGAAGACCATTGAGGACCACGTGGGTCTCTATCAGCGGTATCTTCGAATTAAAGCCCGTTTAATGGGTGTAGCCAAGTTAGCCAACTATGACGTGGTGGCTCCGATACCGCAGACCTCCGAAAAAGAGTACACCTGGATGGAGGCTCGGAAGGAAGTTGTAGATGCCTACCTTGGCTTCAATAAACAGCTGGGAGGCTGGGTCGACGAGATGTTCGAAAAGCGTCGCATCGACGGCGAGATTCGAAGAGGAAAACGCTCAGGAGCCTTTTGCTCTTCGTGGCTCGCTGGAAAAAGCGCATACATCTTACAAAGCTTTAACGAAAAAATTGGCGATGTCTACACGCAAATCCACGAATTGGGACACGCCGTTCACGCTTATCTCGGTTCAAGGGCTCAGAAGCCAAGCAACTACGAAGTCGGCAGCTGCATCGCGGAGTGTGGAAGCATCTTTGGAGAACTGCTCCTGACCGAGCGACTGCTGTCTAAAGCTGATACGGTGGAAGAGAAGCAGGCAATCCTCGCCAACGTGTTGGACCAGTTTGGTATGGCTGCCTTTCAGGTCTCCGCTCGAGTCTTCTTTGAGCAGAGCCTCTATGACGCAATCGAGAAAGGCGTGTTTCTCGATGGCGAAACAATTTCTGAAATGTGGATGGCTGCGCGGGACAAAATCTACGGCGAAACAGTGGATTGGTTGGACGTCATGAAGTGGGAGTGGACAATGAAATCCCACTATTATATGGCAAACTACCGCTTCTATAATTATCCCTACGTCTTCGCCCAGCTCTTCGTCTTCGCTTTATACAAGCTCTACCAAGAACAGGGGACAGCCTTCGTTCCGAAGCTGAAGACCCTCTTGGCCGCCGGCTCCAGCAAGTCCCCCCGCGACCTGGGTGTAGAGCTGGGCTTCGACATCACGTCTGAAGGCTTCTGGGAGAAAGGCATGAAACAGGCCGAGGAATTCATCAACACTCTTGAAGAAACTTTACAATACAAATAGGAGTTTTTCCCCTTTTTTTCGCTAATCCATCAACATGGATTCTTCTTCAAGTTACAAAGGTAACGCCAAGATAGGTAGCTAAAAGGCATAAAGACATAATTACATTACCAAAAAGTCATTGAGGAAGAGACTTTTTTGGCTGATCACTCACTTATTTACTGGATTACATGTTATACACATGATAAGTCTCCTAAACAATCGAATGACAAGCTTCTCTAAGTTTTTGTGAAACATTCACAAGCTTGTTCCTTAAACAACCAGCAAAGCTAACTTCAGCAGTTAATGAAAAACACTTAGAGTATATTAAAAACGTCCTTTGGAAAAGTTATCATCAAGCAAGAGTTGGAAGGATACTCATAAGTTATTGTCAAGAGTTATGTGATTATTCATCTCGGTGACCTCCCCAAACATAATCTCAATCTTACTTCTTGTCGAGTTACGTTTCCACTTCGTCCTCTGGGTTGCCAGCTTTCAAGAAGATGGAATTATTCGTGATACCCGTATCCAGGTAGCTGGAGAACAACTATTCTCCTGAGACAAAAGCCAATGTTTTTTCAAGAACCATCTTATCGACTATGAATGTGTTGCTGAAGAGTCCGCAGTCATAGGGGCGTGAAAGGGTGCTCACGAAGTAGGTATGGAGATGTTGCAAGGCATTCGTATTCAAATGCGCGACTCGCTGGGTCTCGATGCAGCCGCTCAGTCTATACTTCTGTCTCTGACGCAAGAAGCGTCCCACCTCTAGACTGCAACTTCGGTCGATTTTGGAGATAGGAGAATGTTTGAAGGCTAACTCTTGAGCTAGGCACTGAGAAAAGAATCCATCATAACGTACCCTTTCATCATAAAACTATATCTAAATAATTATGTAGCAGTAATCTAATTATGCGTGGTGACCTGTTCTATTAAGATGGAAGTTGACTGGCTCTCTATCTACCTGTAAAACGTATACAGACTAAAATAACAATAACTGCAATTCGCAAGGAACATCACATGTATAAAATCGAGAAGAAACAGGTCTACGGAGTCTTCAAAACTGTTTAAAAATGTGTGGATGAAATCTTTAATACTGTATGGAATCGTGTTCGTAGTTTTAGGTATAGTCATATTAATCCTCATAAAAGCCTTCAATATTGGTGACATTCCATTTTTTTTGGATGTGAAGGCTTTCGTCGTAGAATATGGTCTTGCGGGTATTTTCTTCGCCACCATTATAGCAGGAACCATTGTACCGATGGGAAGTCCCGCCCTAGTTATGGCAGCTGCCCTCTTAGGCGTTCCAAAAATCCCTCTGATTTTTGTTGCTACCACGGGATTCACTATAGGAATGGCGGTGAACTATGGTATAGTCTACTCTCTGGGAAGACCGTACATTACGAAAAAAATGTCAACGGAAAAACTAGAAGAACTTACAAACTTATGGGAGAGGTGGGGGTGGACACTATACGTGGTATTTGGATTGATACCTGTTTTGCCTGTCGAACTGCTTGCGTTCGTTTGTGGGTTTTTAAAAACTCGCATAGACCATTTTTTAATCCTCAGCTTTGTGCCTCGATTCATTGTCTTCCTACTGTTGGCCTATTTCGGAGAATATGTGGGCATGTGGCTTGGAGTCTAATGTCAAAAGATATCCTCTTTTCACAACGTGTTGAATCTCCGTTATAGGGTGTAATTAACTTCGCTCTTGATATTTACAGTTTGGTGTTACGTGGACAAGAGGAAAGCATGATTGTGGAGAGCCTTCTATCTCAAACGGATGTCGGTTAGGAGTGATAGAGGTTTAAGTAAACGTCAAGGAAGCATCAAGGAAGGAAAGCCATGAGAGAGACTACGTCCATATCTTGCCTTTGTTTCTCTGGATTTGTTCAATAATAAATGTGTTTTTCAACGCGTTTTCGATAATTGTGTCGTCTACTTAAAGGGTGCATTCACCAGACGCTATATTTTACTAAAAAGCGATATGTTTCGAGCGATAGACTGCATCTCATTGAGCATCGCGTCTATCGATCGTTTACTTCTCGTGTTCAGAGGCTGATACTCCGCAAGCAACTTAATTGGGCCGTAATTTGGAAGCTTGAGTTTCACATCTTTCCAAGCAAAGATTGTGTATTGCTTCGTAACTTTCGCTGTTAAATTCTTCCAAATCGCATTCGCCACTCCGACTTCAAACAAGATCCAGTCTCTCGTTGATCGCTTCCTTAAGGTGTTCTTGGTTAAAACGACAAATAGTGCGTCAGAAGCACCTACCGCTCGCGAAATCTTCTCCATAAGGTTCAGTTCAGAACGTGCTTGATTAGCAATGACGAGTCGGACGTTCTCTTTTTTAATCACACTCTCGATACGTTTCAAGAGCGTCTTCGAGATTGATGTGTGAGTGACAAAGATTTGAGGTGGTGAACGTCGGGTCACCCGTGCCACCTGTACTGCACGAACCTGTCTTCGATTTAATTCGAATACAGCCATTTTTAATGTTCCTTATGAGATAGATGACACCACATATTTTTCTATTGTGGTGAAAAAAGAAAATAAATAGAGACAACATTTAGATCTTCAGATATGTCGGTTCTTCGTTGAGGAGTCTTATGTATACTACTGCTTTTTAGTACTGAAAACTTGTTGTTTAAAAGTCAAGCCTCTGAGGACAACACGCGTAACAAGCAAACAAAGACTTCAAATGCTGAGATTAATGGAATCTGAGATGATTGATTGCCTGTTTTTTAGAATAGGTCTGTGGAAGCTGTGTGCTTCTAAAGGAGTTTTGTGATTCATCTGTATAAATGGGTTATATAAAGAAAGGCTAGGTTATGTAAGCTCCGGGAAGTTCTCTTTGACGTCCTTGTCCCTGCTGCTTGGGCACGCCTCGTCGAATACGTTGAAGCCGCTTCATTTTTGATTCTACGTCCGCGATGTTTTTGTCTAAACCTTTCAAATCCACTGGTAAATTAAGCATGTCCGCAACGACTTGAACAACGTTCCGTGAAGACAGGGGATCAGGATAAACTCCGCGGGTTGCGCCGAGGAGGCCCAGACAATTCATACCTCTCTTCTGCCCCAAACCTAGGAGGACGCCGAACGCACCCTTGATCACGCCACCCCGTGCAATCTTGACGCGACTCCTAAAGTCGTCAATCAACGTTAAATCATTGCAAATAGCGTAGACCGCCTCCAAATTCTGGGGTGTACTATAGCCACCCAAGGCAATCACGGTCTTACATCCATATCCACCAACGAAATCCAAGACCTCTTCAGCCACTCGATACTGCCCCCAAGGGCTTGGCTGAGTGTCTCCGGTCAAAAAGATTGTTTGGGATGTGTCGTCTTGATATGCATAGAACTCATATTTGGGTAGGGTGTACGCTCCGTTTGACCCTACTTTGACGCCTACGTCTCCATCGGGTAGCGTGAGGTAGGTTGAATAGGCTTCTGCGATTTTCAGAGGCTTTAACTCTTCAATGAAGAAATCAAGGGCAATCTTTCCCACGAAGCCGACTCCCGGAAGACCCTGAACCAAGACAGGGTCTTTGAGCTCAAGCTTCTCAAATTCAATTATTAGCATACTAGTTGAAATCTCGCATTCCTCCTCATACGTCTTTACTAAACAACTGTTCGGGAAACCATTCCTCGTGATTACATAAGAGTGTAGGTGTGATTACTACGAGAGGAGTTGATGATTCCTATGGCTCTACCACTCAACACTCGTATTGTAGTCCCAGATTCAAAGACGTTAGATAGAGTTATTTATATGTTGTTTATTTCTATGATTCACAAGTGATGATGTGTTATGGTAGTCAGTTTAGCACCTTTTGTTCCGTCTCAACCCGATGTCGTTAATAAAATGTTGGAAATCGCGCAAGTAAGCAGCGATGACGTTGTCTACGACTTAGGATGTGGGGATGGACGCATATTAATTGCAGCTGTCAAAGATTTTGGAGCGAAAAAAGCCGTTGGATATGAGATGAGGCGGGATCTCTATAAGAAAGATCTGGAGAACGTTAAAAATGAAGATCTTGAGGGTCGGATTCAAGTGTTTAACGGCAATCTATTAGACGCTGACCTTTCAGAGGCGACAATTGTCACTCTCTATCTAACCACGTCAGGTAACAACAAATTAAAGCCTAAATTATCTGAAGAGACCTCGGCGGGAACGAGGATTGTCAGCCACGACTTCGAGTTCCCAGAATGGTCGTACACTAAAAAGGAAAACTTTCGAGGACACACCATCTATCTTTACACGATACCCAACTGCCTTAAAAAAGG
>JAZFSF010000148.1:0-6475 GCA_036446055.1 Bathyarchaeia archaeon
TATGGGTTAACCGCATTAAAAGATCAATATAATGTGGACGATTGGTGAGTGCGAATCACTTTAACTCCTCAGAATTTGATGTGGTCTTATCTGTTATTCAGTTCAGTGCGTGTTAACGATTCAGCTCAAGAGACTTCTCGGGGATCAGCGCCAGTTAAAGTTGGATACGAAAACGATCATCGAAGGCGATGGAAGCTCCCAAAAATAAACAACGGGAGTACGCGCATTTAGATTTCAAAAAGAAACGTAAAACACACTAGCTAGGCTACAGAATTGTAGAGAGTGTTCTTTCCTTCTCTAAGCCTTTGGATATGTGAGGTTCTTTCTTGAAGTACGTTTGTTTTAAGAGTGTTAAAGGTTTCAAGGTCAAGCTTAGAACCCAATATCTTGGGCAACCATAGACTTAGGATGCTCTTATAAAACTCGATAGAATCAAAAATCATCGTAACGATGTTTATTTGTTCTCCCTTCAAGTTAGAAGCCAACCTTAAAGCACCAGCAACATAGCTGCCACCGCTGGGTGTTGCAGGAATCCCGGCTTTCCACAGATCGGTCATCGTTGAATAGGCTTCTTCGTCACTTATCTCATACACGATGTCACATAGCTCTTCAGCTTCTCCAAGGCTTTTTGAGTTTCCGAGCTGTTGTTTACTCCTTAAACCAAATATATGGCCGCCATCTAACTGTCTTAGACCCACAATCTTAATCCCTCGATCTGCCTCCTTAAGTCCTGTAGCCGTGCCAACTAAACTTCCTCGAGTTCCTTGGCCATTCACATAATATAGGTTCTTCATCCCGTTTGTTTGGTATAAGATTTCAGGAACCAGACTATAATAGTACCCCGCTGCATTGAGTAGACCATCAATGGGCTTAAAGACTCCGTGTTGATCCAGCATTAAAGTGGTTAACTCGGTTTGGTCTTCGATAAACGCATTCGAAATCGCTTTACCTCTGTACATGTCACCAGTAGGACAATACCCATCATCACATGCATCGACAAGAGCGCCTTTATCACGTAGATAGGCCAGAAGATCCAAGTTTTCTTCTAATAAAATTTTTCCCATATGTGCCTTGGGAGTAATGTTCGGATTTACTAAAGGAAGTAAATCTGTGAGAGTTCTAATAAAATTCCCGAAACCAGCCGTGGTAATTGTCTTAACATTATTTAAGATCCCCTCCATCATATAATAACGAAGCATAAAGGAAACGGGTCTTCCTTTTCCGCTTCCCCCATTGTTTATGAACTCTGGTTTGTAAAAGATATGTACACCATTACTGGCGTAAGGGTTCACTTCTTGGGGTATCTCTTTAAGGGGTGTGAATCCGACACCTAACTCTCTACCCAACCAGCTTAAATAGCTTTTAATATCAATTCTATCCTTAAACTCATCCAGCTCATTTATAGTCGTGTCAAACCTATTAAAAATAGCTGATTCTATTGGTAGCTGTTTAGATGAGTAAGCAAAAGCGATCCCTCATTTCAATCACCATGTTATGGCAGTTACCCTAAAATAATTCAATATATAAACTTTAGGAAATATTTGATATGAAATCCTTTTTACATTCAACAGTTGAATCACTTTTCTCATTAACCAAGTAAATCTTCTCTCGGGTAAACTATCTCATCTACTTCTAACCTATAAGCCAACTAATTTGTTAAAGAAGCTCTAGAAAATTATAGTGAAGAGGATTTTGACGCAGTTCTAAACAAATCTCGAAAAGCAATTGACTCAATCGAAAACCAGAAAAAATATTTGATAACTGCTAATAAAGCGTTTCAAAGACCTGAAACATTGAAGCAAAACAGAAAGTGTGAATATTTTTTTATAAATCTTGATCTTCAAACCCTTAGCAGAGATTATATAAATAGACGAGATGCTGAAGTAGTCCTCACTGCCTCCATCATAAGACATCTATCAAAAAGAACGGACAAAAACAGATTAGAAATTGCTTTTGTATTTTTTCTTATTATTAAATTTAAATAAGGTTTCTTTAAAAATTAAGGAGAGTGAATGTAACCAATTTTCTTTCGAACGTCATCATCACCATCTTCGCCCCAAGGATGTCCCAGATAGAAGCTTTTAGGAATGGCTAGAAAATAATACAAAATGATTACAAACGATGAAAAACGGATAAAATAAAAAAATAAAAAAAGGTAATTAGAAATCGTCTTTATGATTTCTGAGAAATCAAATACTTATTTCTAATATCTATCTCTTCTTGGAGGTCTATGTTTCTCCCAACATGTTCTACAGTAGACTGGCCTTCCTTCCGTGGGTACGAATGGTACTTCGCATTCTTGTCCACAGTCAGAACAAACGGCTTTCGTCATTGTTCTTGGGGGCCGGTCAAAGTTTCTATATCCCATTTTCTTCACTTCTTTTCTATTGATTATACATCAGTTCACAAAAAATGATGTACAAGCGTTGAAATACGCTACTCCTAATTAAATTTATGCCTTTTATGTTTGAATTAGGGTCACATAAATCAATGTCAAGAAAATGCCCTGTTAAACCAAGACTCAGATTATTAGTTTCAATAATGATTTTCTTTTTGCTCAATATCCAATTTCCGTTAGATAAAAGTCACTCGCGTAAAAAAACAGAGACTTAGAAACTTAACCAAAAAAATGGTTTCAACGAATTATTACCGAAAACAGTAATGGCATTACAGAATCTTGTAACAATTATCTAAATCAAGAAAACCCTAATTCAACCTTCTTTCCCAAAAATAAGGGTTGGTGCGGGGGGAGGGATTCGAACCCACGTAGCCCTAAGGCACGGGATCTTGAGTCCTGCGCATCCAGTCTCCTTTAGGGATTTGACCTAGCTCTGCCACCCCCGCCTAGACCGTACACACACTTTTACACTACGGGGTAGCACATCACTTTCCTATAAACTACGTTGTTGAAGTGGCTTCTTTCGCCATCAGGTAGTTCGTGACTGCAACCGTGTTTTGGAGAGTAAAGTAAATATCGGGGGCTCGTAAAAGAGTAGACCATTATTTAAGGAGTACGTGTTGCCTCTCTTTGGATTGGATGGCGAATTTAATACAGTTTGGTTATTTCGGAGTGTTCTTAGTCAGCCTCATAAGTGCCTTAACAGTCATCATTCCCATCCCGTACACCCTTCTTCTGTACGCTCTGGGATCCTCCCTGGATCCCGTCTTACTTGCGCTGTCAAGCGGTCTTGGTTCAGCCCTTGGCGAGGTTTCAGGGTACGTCCTTGGGTATTATGGTCGAGCAGTCATAAGCAAGACTATGAAGCGGAAGATGGACTTCATGTTGAAGGTCTTCAGCCGCTACGGAACGTTTGCAATCTTTTTGTTTGCTTTGACGCCTTTACCCGATGACCTGCTCTTCATTCCTTTGGGAATCATGCACTATAGTTTGACCAAAGCCCTCCTCGCCTGCTTCATCGGGAAGCTCTGTATGTCTTTCATCATCGCGTATTCTGGTAAAATCTCCTTCGATTTCATCCAAAACGTTTTTGGAGAGGCGGGGTGGGTGGGTACCGTGATTTCCGTGGTCATGCTCGTTATCATCATGATAGCCATTTTAAAAATCGATTGGGAAGCGCTTTTTAAAAAGCGGTTTATAGAAGGGAATGGTGATGACGACTCCAATGAACCGTCCGTGGATCCAAAGGAGAGTGACTGATATCCAGAACACAAAACCATTAATGCGTCCACGTCACGTTACCCTCGAGGAATGGGGAAAGCAGGCCGTTTCACTATCAAGAAGAAGCTACTTACGGAGGGAAAACGCTTTACATTTGATGTAGAAGCCTTCGTGTTTAAAGGAATGAGGCGAATGAACTTGAAAAAACCCCTTCTACCAAGAGCTAAAGACTTCACAAAGGAGGAATGCGTGTGTTAGGTCGGCTTCGAGCAAAATACGAGAAGACAATGGTGCCCGTGGGAAAGGTGTTAGCCGGTACGGGGCTGTCACCAAACACCATGACGATTGCTAGTCTCTTTGTCGCCATCGCTTCCGCCTACTTTTATGCCATAGACATGGCGCCGTGGGGGGCATTGCTCATCGTGACGACGGGGGTTTTTGACATGTTTGATGGAGCGATTGCAAGGGCCACTGGCAAGACCAGTCGGTTCGGGGCGACCCTTGACCACGTAACCGACAGATACGCGGAATACTTCATCTTGGTCGGAATGATCTACGGCGGCTACACCCCATGGTATTGGGGACTGTTCACCCTTTTCGGCATGCTGATGGCGAGTTTCACCCGAGCCAAAGCGGAGTCAGTAGGAGGACTGGAGCGATGCACGGTGGGGATCGCGGAGAGACAGGAAAAACTAATAATCTTGATCGGTGGCTCCCTAATACACGGGTATGTGGGTGAAGCGTTGAACTATGCGGTCATCATCGTCGGCGTCCTGTCCCACATCACCATGGCTCAACGCCTCCACTACACGTGGACCCAAATCAAAGGAGAATAAACTATGTACGATCTAGTTGCTATCGGGAATCCAGTATACGACGAAATCATCACCCCATTCACCCAAAGTGAAGGACGTGTGCTCTCAGGTTGCAGCACCAACGCGTGTCTGGCCGCAAAGCGGTTGGGCTTGAAGCGAGTGGGACTGATTGGCTGCATCGGTGCTGACTTCGAAGGGCAGTTCCGAAGAGCCATGGAAGGATATGGCGTAGACCTCGTCAACATCAAAGTCTCCGACAATACAGGCGGGTTTAAGCTGATCTACGATTCCAAGGGAAATCGGACCCTAGACGTACTTGGCGTCGCCGACAAAATCCTCCCCGAAGACATCCCTGCGGAATGCTTGAATTCAAAAACTGTCTTAATCGCACCGATTTTACAGGAGGTAAGTCTAGACTTCCTGAAGGTGTTACGGGAAAAATCCGATGCAAAAATCTTCCTCGACCCACAAGGCATGCTCCGAGAAATGGGAAGCAATGGTCGAATACAAGCGACATGCACACGGGAAAGGGCTGCCGCCATCACCCAGCTCGTAGACGTCATCAAACCCAACGAGCATGAGGCCAGAACGCTAACGGGTGTCGAGAGCCCTTACACCGCGGCTCGACTTCTCACCGAGTGGGGAGCAAAAATCAGCATTGTGACGTTGGCTGAGAAGGGGTCCATCGTGGGAACTGGGAGGAACTTCTTGAGAATTCCGCCATACAAGACCTCTGCAATCGACCCCACAGGCGCAGGAGACACCTACATCGGCTCCTTCATAACGAAATTCTTAGAGGATGCAAGCCTCTTCGAATGTGGCGTCTTTGCATCCGCAGCTGCATCCATAAAAGTGGAACACACGGGCCCCGACTTCCCAATAAATCTCCCTGAAACGAGCAGACGAGTAACTGATATGCTGAAGTAAATGACGAGAAAAATCTTTCTGCAAAACCTGAAAGACTCAGAATACATCTTTTCAGCAACGATAGGGATGTTGTTAATAACGATTGTTAAAGTGCAGACGGTATCATAGACGATAATGATTCAGAAATAAAATCGTCAAGAAAGAAAATAAATTCAATAAATCATCTAACCTCAAGCTTATGCAGTTACTTCGATAAGAACGGCTAACTAACGTTATGAGAAGCTACCTCGCGAAGGTTCAGCAGAACACAATACTTAATTGGATTGAAAACGAATTAAACATGGGAGAAACATCATGCCAATAGCGTTTGTCTTAATTAATACGAATATGGGGTCCATGGAAGAAACCCTGAAAGACCTCAATAAAATCAGCAACGTGAAAGAAGCACACTTGGTCTATGGCGTCTATGACATCGTGGCAAAAGTTGAAGCCGAATCGATGACCAAGCTGAAAGAAATTGTGACCTGGAAAATACGCAGACTTGAAACGGTTAAGTCCACGCTCTCAATGATTGTCATGAGTGAATAACTTACCGAACAAAACCGCAGTAATGATAAACGAGGTTAACGGTAGCAATAAGTTTGCTAGATAAGAATCCAAAGTAGCCATATTTCGTGTTTCTTCACTTACTTTTCTTCTCTTCTCCATCAGCAGTAGTAACTACAGCCGTTATCGTTGCCACCAGTGCTCTAATAACTGCTACCATATTTTCGCCTCTCCTGTTTTCTAGGTTAAAAAAGATATTTCTAGATAAAAAGTAGTGATTAAAATAAAGTTCTTCAGAGGAAAACGATTGCATCTATTCCTCTGAAGAGAAAGGTGGTACACCTCTCAAGAGGGGGAGTGTTCTTTTTAAATTTAAACGTTTCGCTAACCATTCAAGGTTAATATTATTTTTTGCATTACTATTAACTCTCAGTTTTAATGGAGTAGTTAGTACACTTCATAATTTAATCGATTGATAGATATTTTGTATGATAAAGCAACCTTTACAAGATGTTTGTTGAATGACTCGAAATTCGTTTATTTTTAACATATATTGAAAATGAGAAGTTGATGCTTTCTGTGGTAGAACACAAAAATCAATCTTAATCAGACACTACCCAGACTTAAG
>JAZFSF010000149.1:0-2626 GCA_036446055.1 Bathyarchaeia archaeon
TATCGACAGTCAGATAAGTCGGATCTATCTGCCCTTCCCAGTACAGAAGCTCGAGAATTTTCCTGGGCGTCCCATTAATTCCAAACGACATTTACGATTCTTTATGTTAAACTTATTAAAACATAAATAATCTTCTATCATTGGTTCAATACGCGCGCACGTTCGGATCGTCTCAGCTCCTCTGCTTTCGCATCGATGACCGCAGATGAATATATCAGAATAAGGTATGTGGCTGTGGAAATCAACGTTCTAATCATGTCCATCTGAATGAGGCCGTACATAGCGTAGAATATGTTCACTGCCCCAAAGATGGCCATGATGGATGAGAGCCGCGATAACTCCATACCGTACTAATCACCTCTCCTTGTCTTCCCTCGCCATTTAATGGAGCGCATCACCGCTTAAGACTTATGAGAAAAAAGGGGGGATAAGAAATCCGTTTACTTAAGGTCCACCAAAGCCATTCGGAATAGCGTGGGCTTCCCAGCTGTGTTCCCCATTCATAGTTCCATGAGACATTATTACTTCAAACTCTCCCCAGATTGGGAGGCCCCCCTCTCTCCAGTAATCGCTCTGCTCAAGTTCTGTGCCTACCCAGATTATCTTGTAGTGCCAAGTCTCTCCTGAGCCTCCGGGGAACATGCCGTTCCACTCGTTTGTTTCCCAAGCATCAGGCCCCCAAGACTCATTCTTGAATCTAGCATCATCCCAGCCTTTACTCCACTTCATCACCAGTTTGTCGTGTGAATAGTTTCCCATCGCCGCCTCTGCCACAGTGTGATTAACATTATACTTCTGCATGTACCAGTGTACGCCGGTGCCAACGAAAACCCTAGCCTTATAGTTGAACCCCCCAGGCTTCGCCATCGCCAGAGGCACAATCAAAGCAAGCGCCAGCAAGAACACAACGGATAACGTCCTAACTCTCTTCATTTCCTCACCTTTTTGTATGACCCGTTTTCACCCTCCACTCTCCCCGCCACACCGAAAAACTGGAAGACAGGCGTCGCACAAGGATCCAGAATGGCTTCAGACCGAATGGCGTGCCACGGTTCCGGGCACAGCACGCCGAGTCAGCTAACCCCGACCATGCTCAAGCTTCACTAAAAAATTACACAAATTTAACCCTATAGTCCCTGCAAACAATCATCATTTTGGACAAAACTATCCCACAACACAACTTCCGAACCGAAAACAGATAAAACTACGACGCGCCTCAACCCCCCCTCACAACATGCAACGCCACTCAAACATAACAGGACCAAGACAGATCAAAACAACATCAAACAATACCCTAAAAACAGGTATAAATCCGAAAACCCTTTTCACATGCTGCCACTCACAACCAGAAAAGCGGGTCCGGAGGTATCCGTACGAAACCTGTAGCATTTACCCTCTTTTATGGGACCCATTTACCGTATTTCGCTTATTTTTCCGAGGGGCGCATCGCCGCTTAAGGTTTATAGTCTAACTTAAATTTCGATCTAGTCTTTTTTAGGGTATTTAACCTGAAACCATCCTAGTTCTTCCGCTTTTCCGTATGAGTCAATCGAGCATCCACTGATCTCCAGCAGATCTTCAGCGTTGTAGATTATGTTTATGATCACGTAGTTTTCATCCGAGTTCCTGATCTGTGCGGAGCATATCTTCTCTTGTATCTCGGGGTGAGTGAGTCCCACATCCTTCCACTTCCCGTCCGATGAGAGTTCCTGATCTGGTATCACTGGAACATCTGGGTAGAAGATGAGGACCTTCAGATACGCTTTGACATCGATCAGCTTCTGAAGCTCGTCGTCCAGGACGACGCTCAATTTCCTGGTGTTCTCGTGTTCTAAAGCGAGTACGATCACTTCGGTATATTGCTGTCTTATCTCCCATATCTGCGCGCGCGCAAATATCTAATTGCAAAAAATATGGAAATAGATGATGAAATAATAAATGAATATTTAGCGAAACTACCTGAAGAAATATTAACTATGTTAAATGATCTGGAACCATTGTTTGATAAAATAAAAAAATATAGTTCTAGCCCACAAAAGAATATCGAATAATATATTAACGTATATTCTTATACTCAATTCATGAAATCCTTAGTCGTTGTACCTAGCGGTAGAAGGAAAATCTGGGATATGAACGAAAATGCTAGACCTACTATAGCTAAAAATGTATACACAGGACCGCCTTTCAAGGAAAATCGAGAGTACGCTGAAACCTTTTCTGATAAATGGGTGATTCTCTCACCGAAATATGGTTTCATGGAACCTGACTTTATTATCCCTGAAGATTATAACGTTGCTTTTAAGGATTCCAAAACCGAGTCTATCTCGTTAGAAACATTAAGGGAACAGGTGAAGGAAATGTTTTCTGAATATTCCTGTATCGTAGCCCTAGGAGGAACAACCTACGCAAATTTGGTCGTTGAAACTTTCAAGGGCACCGATCGAAAAGTTATAACTCCTTGCACTGGGATAATGATTGCGCGCGCAGTAAGGGACGCCCTAAGAGAAAACAAACCATTCACTTGCACGTGATAGACTTTGGATAGATTTGTTTAGCTCGACTATTTCTATGAACTCATGGACAACCTTGAGAACAGGGTTGGAGAAAGAAGACTTCTCAGGTTTTC
>JAZFSF010000150.1:0-5507 GCA_036446055.1 Bathyarchaeia archaeon
GCTACTAAGAAGAGGCCTACACGGAAGCTCTCCTCAATGGAGATGAAGGTATTCAAAGCTTTATCCCCCGAGGGCCTTTCAACTAAGGACATCAGTGAAAAAGCTGGAATTAGCATAAGAAGAGTATACGAGTATTTGAAGCGACTCAGATATAAACGACATGTCCGAAAAGAGGAGAAAACCGCGATTTACACCCTTACTGACTCGGGGAAGAGTTTAGCACAATCTATAAGCCTGGCGTATAATCTTATTCAGACCTGATGCGTATCCTTTCAACGAATACTCATGGACCACGTACTCAGGGTAAACAGGCATTACAGCCTTCGATTTCATAATCCGGGTCTAGTTTTTTATGGAGGTTGCATAACACTTTCTTTTTTCGGACAACTTGACATGCTTCACAGTATCTTTGCGTTATTTGACGTTTAGAGAGTGAATCATTGGCTAAGCCATCGGCAAGGATTTGAACAAGTTCCTGCACCTCATCGATGTCATCGATTTTTACGGCTTTTCCTCTGGCATTTCTCATGTATTGGCTGACAGCTGATTGGGTTATCCCAAGACGAAACGCAATATTTTCTTGCTTCATTGAATAGACGGTACTCAATTTTCTCGCGACCAAGGCCCTCATTGCAGGAACAACTGACCGCACAGCGAATTCACAGGGGAGAGACATTATAGTTCACCGATGATTGCGTGTTTACAGATGATTACGTATGTTATATATTTAATGTTTTAAAATCTTCAGTCAAAATTTTTGTTCCGGCATTTTGGGAAAGTTTATATGAGTACCCACAGAAACACTCAATTGAACGTTTACTCGGTTTTAACAAGTTTGGGGGAAGTAGAAAGACTGGCTTCAATGGATCCCAACCTGTATTTTGACTTATTGACTCTTGTAAAAGAGGAGTTCGAGGTCGCAGACGCGTATTTGTGGCATAACAGGCCAACCTTTATCGTCGCGCCCACTCAAAATCTTGAAGTGAAAATTGAGGGCTTGAGGAAGAAATTCAAGGATAAGAACATGCAGCTTCTCATTAGAAGAGAGGGCGAAGGACTTACTTTACATGCGGTGCCTGTACAGAAAGCGGCGCCATCTACAAAGAAGTTTCTCACGCTGAATCGACCATTACTCCTCTTCCTACTCACCATCATAACCGTATCGATTACCGGATACTTCAACGCAAGGAGCTTCGTTGACCTCCTAAACTTTTTGGGGAGAAGCCTCGAAGTCGATGAGGGGCTTTACCTCCTCGGAATGACAGCGGCATACACAATCTCCATATTGGGCGTCTTGGGCCTCCACGAAATAGGACATCTACTTGCCTGTCGACGCCACAACATCGAGGCTTCTTGGCCACTTTTCATTCCCGGTATACCCCTCCTCACTCTTGGAACTTTTGGTGCCTTGATTAAACAGAAACAGCCCACATTAAATCGCAATCAACTTTTCGATATCGGGTTTTCAGGGCCAATAATCGGCTTCATAACCGCCCTAGTCGTCTCCTTAATCGGCTATTCACTGTCTCTTCCTGTCACTCAAGCAGAATATCTTTTACTCACAAATTACGTAGATGGGGGACAATACGTCTTCATTCCCTTCTTGTTTCAACAGCTCAGTCCATATATTTTTCCCAACCCCACCAGCTTCACACATATCCTCCATCCCTTGGCTTTAGCGGGGTGGGTAACCACTCTCTTAACTTTTCTCAACATTTTTCCTATCGGTCAACTCGATGGGGGCCACGTTTCCCGTGCCCTTTTTGGGGCCAAATGGCATCGTCATTTCTCCTATATAATGACTTTCGTGATGATATTAACAGGGTGGTGGTCTATGGCTCTCCTCACACTCCTCTTTTTGAGGAACAACCACCCAGGAACACTCGATGACACTACTGGGGTATCCACAAGCAGAAAGATTTTGAGCATCCTCGTTATAGTCATATTTATCTCCTGTTTTACCCTCACTCCTGACAGCCCCCTGCTATACCTGTTAACCAGCTAGTTTTGGTGCATCGACTTGATGAATGATGCACAAAGTCTGAAGTGTATTGATATGCACATTCATACCCAGTTCTCAGATGGCAAGCACAGCCTTGATGAGATGTATAAGGTTACACAAGCCAAGGGACTGAAGTATGTTGCAATAACGGATCATTACAGCGAATTTACTCCACTTCCTCATAGGATGTCCAAGAGAGACCTCAGGAGCTATTTAGAGAACCTGGGGCGCATCCCTGCTTTCAAAGGACTTGAGGTGGATATCATGGAAGATGGATCAGTATCGATGTCCACGAAGACTGGGAACGATTTTGACGTTATTGTTGGAGGCTTACATTCTGTACACGGCATCAGGTTTTGGAAGGATTTGACACCGATACTAAATGCCAAGGGTTTTGTGGAAGACGTGAGGATAGCTCTCATCAAGGCCATAGAGAGCCGTTGCTTGGACGTTATCGCGCACGTAACTTGGCTTCCCCCATCAATAAGTTCTCGAATACACGAATTAGTGGATACAGAGTGGATTGCCAGTGTTATCGAGGCAGCAAGTGACTTCGGAGTGGCAATCGAATTAAATGGGCGATGGCGGATACCAAACGAAGATTGGGTAAAGAGATGTATCCATCACGGTGTACAACTCTCTCTAGGAAGCGACGCACACACCCTGCAAGCGATCGGAAAAACTGATCATGGAGTTAGGCTTTTAACGGACCTTCAAGTACCTAAAGACCTCGTATATCTTCCACGGAAAATGACGTTATGATAATTCGTGGAATTCCTGAGGCACCCTCCTTGAAGAAAATCCAGTTCCTTCCCCTCGCTGCTGAAAGCATGGGCGTACGGTCTATGTGCGTCTTCATCAAGACTCCCGACGTGAGCATTCTAGTCGATCCAGGAGTTTCCATGAGTAGACGTTGGAGACTCCTCCCTCACCCCCAAGAGTATCGACTGCTAAAAGAGTGCCGAGAGCGAATTGCTCAATACGCGGACCAAAGCGAGGTCATCGTGATCAGCCACTACCACTTTGACCACTGCACCCCTTCATTCACGGATTACGTCTGGACACTTTCAAGCCTAGACGTGGCAAAACAAATCTTTCAAGACAAAGTTGTGTTAGCGAAAGATGCTCGAAGTCACATTAACCCCAGCCAAAGACGACGGGGATGGCTGTTCAAAAAAACTCTTAGTGCGTTTATCAAGGATATCAAAGTCGCTGATGGAAACATCTTCACCTTCGGGAAAACAACAATAAATTTTTCCAAACCCGTCTTCCATGGCGAAGAGAAAACGCCTATGGGCTGGGTTCTGATGACGCATGTTGACTATGAAGGAGAACGGGTGATGCATGCCTCAGACGTTCAAGGACCAATGCTGGATGAAACCCGGGATCTGATTTTGTCAGCCAAACCCAACTTAGTCTACGTTGGGGGACCTCCCCTCTACTTAGCAGATTTCAGAGTCGATCGACAGTTAATCGAAAAGGGTAACAAGAACCTCACAAAATTGGCAGCTGAGATTCCAACGGTGATTGTCGATCACCACCTGCTTCGAGATGAGGCCTGGAGAGGCTTCTCAAAGGACGTTTTTAAGACAGCACAGATAAACGGGAATCGAGTTGTAACCGCAGCTGAATTTCTATGTCAGGAAAACCGACTCCTCGAATCGAAACGGTTACAACTCTACGAGGACGAGCCTCCATCCACTAAATTTTTGAAATGGACAAGACTTTCACGGAAGAAGCGAAGAACCATCCCACCTCCCCTATAACGAAGCTTTTATTATCACAACATCGTATTGAAGGTTGGTGTGTGATGACGACTCTGGCCCACATGAGCATCGCTATGATTAGGATCTTGAGTCCTGAACACACCTTTTTTGATAGAGAATAAATGCTGAGTATAGCTGTAAATATGTTAATAGACGATTAACGTGATTATTTTGTTGATTTGTGCTAACTACTTGCTAGGTACGTGTGCTACGCCGAAGTGATGTTTTCCCTTGTTGAATTTATCTATAATTATGTTATGATGTGGGAGAGAAATAACTTGATAAAGTCTGGTTGGTTAAGTTGTATGAGTTTTACCTTTGTTTACTTTAGAAATATATTTTTTTCGTTTTGTTTCAATTTATCTGAAATGGCGTTTGTGTGATTTATGTCGAGTTTGTTCCTCCTGATTATCAAGCTCAAATCAGAAATTCACTTTAGTGTTTAAGTAGATGCGAATCTTATTTGAGAACGAAAATATATGTTGTTGTTTTATTCATTTCATAAGACTTAAATTACTAGTGTATTATAGGTATTTCTGAGGGTTAGGGATTTTTTAGATAAAAATATCAGGTTTCCCAGCTGGGGAGACGAGGAGGTAATTTTTCGATATGAACGCGTGGTCCCTACTGAAGTCAGCATTTAGTAGAACTGAGCAAGAAAATTATGAGTTTATTTTGTATACCCAAATTGGTAGATTTTATGATGTTGAGTATTTATCTAAAATATTACAAGAGGATTTTAGGTTTGTTAAGATTCTACTGCCAATGAGAAAAGCTTTCACGAGTTTTATGCGACCTTCAGAATTGTGGGATAGTGTACCTGAGATACTCCTTAAGGCTGACACTCTGTATGTAGCCATTGCTCCTTGTAAAGCCACGTTGTTCCAAAAAACGAGAAGTCCCTTCACCAAAAAAGATTTAGAGTTGAGAAAGAGAATCTTCGAATGGTATACTTGGAACTTTGCTGGATTCTTTTTTGCTTCGGAGCCTAAGTTTGAGGTACAAGATATTGAAGACACCTCAAGCATGAATAAAGAAAGATAGCGTACGAAATAGAGATAGCTCGCTAGTTAGCTGACCAAAGCTTTCCGTACAGTAAACTATGGCCAGCGGAACTTCATTGAATCCTACCAATGGATGTCGATTAACCGTCGCGCAGAGTTTCTATGTAGTAGTAAAGTTAACGTACAATGAGAACGGGGCAGATTGCGTGGCGACTAACCTTGTCGGAGACTCCGCCCAAAAAAAAGGCTTTTAAACCGCTCAATCCACGGCTGCCTATTACAATTAGGTCAAATCCTTCTTCTTCAGCAATTTTACAAATTATCTCTGCTGGATTACCCCGAACCAGTTTCCTGACTATCACCTTTATACTTCGTCGATCGAATACGTCTTTGGTTTCTTCAAGGGCTTGAACTGAAGACTTTTCCTCTCTCTTCCTGGAAATTCTGATTGTTGATTTTGTTATCACGTTTAAAATATGGGTTTCAGATTCAAATTGTTTTGATATTTCTGCTGCGTATTCTGCGGCTTTCAAGGAATGCGTTGAGCCGTCTGTAGGTAGCAAGATTTTCTTCACGTCGAAAATGTCCTTTTCACCTTCTAACCTAATAGAAAGGATTCAAACATAATTATCTTTTACCTTCTCCATCCTGAATCTATAGAAAAATGTCTCTCTATCGCTTTGGTATCTTAAACATCTGTAGAAATATGCTATCGTTGAAGGAACAATCTTCTGG
>JAZFSF010000151.1:0-4968 GCA_036446055.1 Bathyarchaeia archaeon
GCGGTAATTATATCTGACACGTATAGCCGACCCCATCGATCCGCTCAAGTCGATATGGCGATCGGTGTCTCGGGTATTCGACCGGTGAAAATCTATCGAGGCGACGTGGACTCTTACGGATACAAGCTTAAGTTCAAGATGCAGGCTATAGCTGACGAATTAGCTGCATCTGCAGAACTCGTCATCGGCCAGGGAAAGGAACGGATTCCCGTAGCAATCATCAGGGGATACGCATACATATCGGATGTTCATTCGTCAGCTAGTGAGCTAAGTCTCATTAAAAAAGGAACCCCTGACATCTTTGAAGGAGTCATCCTTGTTCCTGATGACGTAGAACCGAACATGAGCTAGCCAGCTTCGTCAGCATCGAGCTTTCATCACGGGAGCTTTTTCCCACCTTTCTCCGAGATGATACTATATGCCTTGGTCTCAGCGTCTTCTCCAGCCGTATCTTTTCGTGTTGTAGAACGGCATTTTGACTACTTCAGCCGTAAAGAAGCGCTCCCGAATCTTGACTTTAAATATCTCGCCGACTTTAGCGACTTCCGAGGGCACATATGCCATCGCTATGCCGTACTTCAGTACTGGTGAGTAGGTTCCGCTTGTCAAAACCCCCACACGCTCGTCGTCCTTGTAGACTTCACATCCTCTGCGGGGAATCCCTCGCTCGATCATTTTTATTCCGATTCGCTGTTTTGAGACGCCTTCTTCTCTCTGCGCCTCTAAGGCGACACGCCCGATGAAGTCCACGTTATCAAGTTTCACTACAAAACCCAGTCCAGCTTCGAAAGGTGTTGTTGCTTCATCGAGGTCATTTCCATACAGACTCATTCCTGCTTCAAGGCGTAATGTGTCTCGCGCACCAAGCCCACATGGCTTGATTCCGAACACTTCACCAGCTTTGAGGATGCTGTTCCATAAGCTACAAGCCCTCTCGGATTCTGAGAGGGGTGTGTCCCACAAGTACAGTTCGAAGCCGTCCTCCCCCGTGTATCCGCTTTTCGTAACTAACACTCGTTCTTTGGCAACCTCAAGCCAGTTGAGACGATACCGTTTAAGGTTATGGATGTCCGTCGAGGTAAGCCCCTGCAACGTCTCGGATGCTCGAGGTCCTTGGAGGGCAAACATCGGAATTTTATTAGACACGTCCTCGATCTGTATTTGATAGTCTCTTCCGTTGGTAACTAACCACTGATAATCCTTTTCGCGGTTACCTGCATTATACACTATGAAGAATCGTTCTTCGTCTAACCTGAATACTGTTAAATCGTCAATGATTCCGCCGTGTTCGTTGCACATGACTGTGTAGTGACCTCGAAGATGGCGGAGAGAGGACGGCTTCCGTGTTGTTATGTAGTCTAGGAAGCGCCCAGCTTCACTCCCAGAGACAAGGGCTCTTCCCATATGTGTGACATCAAAGACTCCAACATAGTCCCTGACGACGAGATGCTCTACGGTTATCCCCTCGTACCACAAGGGCATCGCAAAACCAGCGAAGTCCACGATGTGCCCATGCGTCTCATGGAACTCGTATAAATGCGTCTTCTTTAACATCATTCAACACACCCTTTCATTAACCAATTTCAGTGATAAAACTACCTTACTGCTTGCATGGAATCAGATATACGGCTTCTCCTTTTCAGAAGAGGAATTCCTTAACGTATCTGAGTATTTGCTAAGGACTATATATGTAAATTCTCCTAAAGCCTATCTTGCTTGGTCAGCTAGGGAAGTTTACTCTTAGAAAATCCAATACGTCCGTACTCACCATGAAAATATGATTTATTGTTAGTGTAGATAGCTACCTCGCTCAAGTTCTTGGTTATGGTAGAGAAATGCGTGGTAATTATGGGAGTTCGAGTGGAAAACCCGTCTCTTCCGTTTTGGCCATAAAGTCTATAGTGCTAAGCACGTTCTTTACTAAGCTCAGCAGAAAGAAAAGGAGAAATACGCTGAGGACAGCTTTAAAGTCTATGGAGAGAATGATGCCCATTCTAGTGGTTAGGGAAGTTTCAGGTGTGGACTGAATTATCATGGTCATTACGCCTCCATTAGTTACGACCTCTAGCAAGATCATGGAAATCAACCCTCTGCCTGCGCGGAGGGCGTAAGGGAAAATAGTTCCTCGTAACAATTCGATGACGATTTCAAAGACGATGAAGAGATTAATTATTTTTTTACATTTAAGTGAAGCTGAAAACTTTAGTTAACTTCCCGTTGCATGTTAAACGTGTATATATATCAATAAGATGCATTGTACATAGCGCTAGTAACGAAGAAGTTATCACCAATAGAAAGCTAGAATAGTTAAATTCATTCATCTTATTTTTTTATATAATCTAAGATAACCTTTGCTTTATCTGATGATTGATATTATTAGCGCGCGCTAGGTGTCGTTGACTGCTGTAAGACTTATTACCGTCCGCTTGGATAATTAATCGGCGGAGGAGTATTGGGTATGCCTGTTTTTAAAGCCGAGCAGTTACGTCAAATGGGTTTGGCTATCTTTCAAGGAGCTGGAGCTTCTGAGGGTGAAGCTGAAAGGGTCGTGGAGCTGCTAGTTGAGTCAAACCTTATAGGACACGACTCCCATGGCGTGATCCGCATTTCGGGGTACGTTACACAAATACTTAGCGGAAAGATGAATTTGGGGGTGGAAGCCAAGATCGTGAGGGAGTCAGCCACAACGGCTCTTGTGGACGGTGGGTGGGGACTAGGTCAAGTCGTGGCTACTCAGACCATGAACCTTGCAATAGAAAAGGCTCGCGACGCTAACGTGAGCGTTATCTCAACCTTTAACTGTCAACACGTAGGCCGAATGGCCGACTACGCCATCATGGCCGTGGAACAGGATATGATAGGTTTCTGCTGCGTAAACTCTAGGCCAGGAGTTGTACCCTTTGGCGGGATGCAGAGAATGTTCAATCAAAGCCCTCTCGGATGGGCTATCCCGGCTGGAGAGGAGAAACCCTTCGTCCTGGATATATCTACCTCGGTCTGCGCTGGCGGCAAAATTGCCGTGGCGAGGGCGAGAGGCATGAAGCTTCCACCGGGCTACATAATCGATAAGAACGGCAAGCCTTCGGTGGATCCGGAGGACTATTATCGGGGTGGAGCGGGCTTACCTCTGGGAGGCCCCGTAGGGTACAAAGGCTTCGGCTTAGCCATGGTGGTGGACATCACAGCGGGCTTACTGTCTGGCAGAGGCGCTTCCCATGTGGGGGGTGAGAGGGGACAGGGCGTCTTCCAAATGGCTATCAACATCGACGCGTTCAGGCCCATAAAGGAATTCAAGAAGGAGATGGATGAGCTCATCCGCGCCGTCAAGGGGTCGAAGACTGTATCCGGCTTCAACGAGATCCTCATCCCAGGCGAGTTGGAGCGCCGAACAAAAAGGGAGAAACAGATTAAGGGAATCTACCTATCCTCGATGACGTGGGATGAGCTAGTGCAAACGGGCAAGAAGGTCAACGTAAACCTCAGCCAATACGTCTGATATATGCGCTTACTAGCTAGATAGCACGCTCGCTTATTTGGCAGCCATTCCTGTTCTGGGCATCGTTTAGAGAATCAGCTAACTCACGCTATCTCAACTTATTAACTATCTTTTTTTATGAGTGTGTATAAGAAAATAAGATGTATGCGTAGTTAACAACAGTTTCTAGCTACCAAGCCCAATGACGTAGAATGGCATTGTTAGGGCATATACCTTGACATGCTCCACACATTATACATTCATCAATATTATCTGCTTTCACTTTTTTGTCAATAACTTCATACACACCTACCGGACAAACATCACTGCAGTTACCAATACCCGTGCAAAGATTTAGATCGATTTCAACCCAATGATCTTCTTCTTCCCATTTTTTTACGTTGGACATTATTTTTCTCCTAAAGTAATCTGACCTCATCGGATAAAGACATTGCTTAGAGAAATCACCATTAGACCTCGGTTTTCAAGTGTGCGCGCTATTAGCTAGCCAGTCACAACTTAAACTCCAGTCCATTCAACCGCTTTATACACGCATTGGCGTGTAGGGATTCTAAGATTCCTACCTATGAAATAGCAGGGTCTTGAGTACTTTGTCTGGTCTACTCCATGTTTGTCTAATGAACTTTTTGTAGGATGATGTTCCATCACTTGTTCTCACCACCAAGTCCGCCCACCATTTATCTTTTACAACTGAAACCACAGATCGTTGTTGTTGGGCGTCAGTATTTAGGAATCTCCTACGAATTTTAAATGCTAACCTTAAGTCATCCTTGACTGTTTGATCTAAGTTCTGGTCGTATCTTGCTCTAAGAGTTCTAGCTGAAACATCATCTTTTTCCAGCGTTTCCGTAGCGCTTAACCCAGCTGCTTCTCCAGACTTCATTGAATACCAGATGCCTTCTCCCATCACGTTAGACACTGTTCCGCTAGCATCCCCAGCAATTAGACAACCATTCACAACATTATCTCTCAAAACTCCAGGCAAGCCAATAAGATGTGCTTGACTATACATTACCTTCGCCCCTTCCAGTTTCCTACATGCAATGGGATGGTTTTTGATGAAATAATCTAACTGTCTTTTTAGATTTATTCTTCTTTCTAAGATTACATCAATCCAAGTCCCAGTGCCAACCGTCACAACGTTATCCTTAGGAATGATCCATGTATACCAAAATGGGATCCATTCGCTTCCAAAGTATACTTCAACATTATCACCAATTCTTTGTTCAATAAGATCGTTGGAAAGTTTCATCTGATACTGAAAGCAGTATGCTAGCGTTTTTGGTTTCCCCGAATACAATTCAAGCTTTGACGCCATCGTGCTCGGAGTTCCATCCGCTCCAATCATCAATCTACCTTCGATGGTTTTGGTTCTACCGTTGATTCTTGCTTTTACACCCACTACTTCTCCATCTTTGATTAATGGTTCCTGAACCAGAGACTTCTCAAAGAACCTTGCACCTTTATCCATA
>JAZFSF010000152.1:0-3576 GCA_036446055.1 Bathyarchaeia archaeon
CATATGGGTTTTGCAAAACCCAGAAGCTGTCACTATATCTCCGGAACACCAAATAGCGCTAAATGATTACTATGCAGCTCTGCAAATCAATCAAACGGTAAGCAAGTCTTTAGAGCTTGATTTTACAATCAGTGCATATGGAGACCAAACTAACGCCGCGTGGCCAGTTTTTGATGATTTTCAGTCACTATTCCAATTTCAGTACCCTCCCCAAGCAATAATTGCGTCCGTTGATGAAACTATGGCAATAATAGCCTTGATCAAGGAGGGCGATAATGGAATGAAAAATGTTGTTTTGGTTCAAATTCATGATGAAAACTTAGATGAGTATGCTCTTCAAGACTGTTTGCGAGATTCACCAAGAACATACGTAGAAATGATTGGCAACTATGAATTTTATGTTCGTGATGGTTTGTATGGTCCTTCCAATGATCTGGATGCCGTTCAAGAAGAATGGGATATGAGGTACGCAACCGCTAAAGGTTCGGTTTGTGTAAGTTTCTCATTTGTCATAGATGATTCTTCTAGTTATGAAGAGCTACTAAAAATTATACCAACTTTTAAGTGGACGATCAGCGAGCCTGAATGGCCTGACCCAGTCATAGCTGCAGAAGAACTTCTACCTGGCACTATTGTAGGTCGGACTAGAAATCCTACTGGGCCATATTTTTCGGGTCGTGTAGAGGCGGTTAATATCAATACAGGAGAAATGTATTGGACAGACGAATTTACACCTGGTGATCGTTTTGAAATTGCTGACGTTACTCCTGGAATCTACCAACTAATAGCATATGATCATACCGAATGGCCGTTTGGATATACCGAATGGTCTATATGCGAGTGGGACAGAGATTCGGGTAATCCAGATGAGTGCAATTGGGCATCACATGAATTACTAGAGGTTTATGTGTTTGCAGAACAAGTCACTTCTGACATTTTGATATATGACTATGATGCACCAGCTCTTATTGAGAAATATACGGATTATTACGATTAGTATAATTCAATAAAGAGTATGCCCAATGGGTGTAATGAAATAATGCTTAATAACCCCGTCCGGATTGGTTTTGGCTTTTATAGCAAAATCATGAAGGCGGGGTGTTTTATTGGAGAAAACAATTACTAAACAACACAGTTTCTGTAGCCTTAGATGTCATGAAATGGGTTCTAACATCGTTCGGTAAGTCACCCATAAAACCTATAATTTTGATTTTCTTCTCAAGCTTAGATATAATGGCCCCAATTCTGTAAAAGAATCAAATCAATGGTGGTTTCTGCAAATGCGCAGTAACATACCTTAAAGATAAGGGCACTTTAACAAGTTTCAATTAAGTAAAATCCAATTCCCAAAAACTTTCAAAAAAGGAGAGATTACGATGCGTAAGTTAATTATTGTTTTTGTCACCCTATCATTACTTTTTACATCATGTGCGCCTTCAGCAGCACCTGTGCAGCCACCTGCTGAAGTTTCTAAATTAGTACAAGAAGCATCGGGAGGTATTGTCGATGGAATTTATTATGACACTGCTATTAACATTCCTCCTGGAGGACTATATGAGGACACAACAATCTCAATTGCAGATAATTTCTCTGTTAGTCGAGAATCCGACATCTATGAAATTCCCGGTAGAGTTTATCGGATTGAGGGACCCATCGATGAAGTTTTTAGGCGACCAGTTGAAATAATTATCCCATATGACACATCTTCTCTGCCATCTAATCGCAGCGAAGACGATATCTTTCCAGTAATGATGATTGAAGGAGTTTGGTATCGAGCAGAAGGATATGTGGATAAAGACAATAACGTTGTCCACGCAATCACATTACATAATGGTGACTGGTCATGGGCATATGACAAGACAGGAGAATGGGTTGGAGAGGTTGTTTCGTTTTTCCGAAAGGAAACAGAAATGCCCGATAACCTTCCTGGTGCCTATGCCTTGCTGGAGCAAAGAGAGAATGAATTTCATAAGGTTTGGTTAGAGGCCGAAGTGCGAGTCGATAGTACCTTTTCATTGGAAGATCTCTTTGATTACTATGAGGATGAAATAAAAGGGACTATTGCCACAACAGCCTTAACTCTTTCTGCATCAACTGGCCTGATAGTGGATATGGGCGGTAAGGCTGGGGTACTTTACGTTAGTGGAGTTCCTTCTGGTGTTGCTGTTACAGGCAGTGCCGCTGTTGGATTAGTGGGCCTTGAATATATCGGTTTCGTAGGAGGAGTCGTTTTTGCAGTCAAGCTTGCTAAGGACAATGTTGTCGTCTGGAACGAAATATTCAAGCTGGAACTGGCCTATCAAAAGCTGGAAGAAGCAAGAGCGATTGTGTGGGCGTTGAAGCATCGAGATGCTTTCACTATATCGCCAGAGCATGAAAAAGCATTAAACGACCACTATGCTGCTTTACAAATAAGCCAAACGGTAAGTAAGCCGCTTGAGCTTGATTTTGCAGTCAGTGCATACGAAGACCCAATGCAATTAGTCATAATGCCTGTCGTAAGTGAGTCTGACTACTCCGATCTTCAAGTTTTCAAGCTTGCTCTTAAAAAAGCTCTTGAGGCAGCCGATTTCGAAGCTTTGGACGAACTAATCATCCCTGGCTCTGAAAACGAATTTGCCCTCGGAGCATATGGTATGGGAGGGGAAGCTAGGTCTCACAAAGAAGCTCTAGAAGAGTTTTGGAATCTATCTCCCACAACCGTAGATATTTCTGAGAGAGGAGAAAATCTTTACCAGACACTGGATCAGTCAGCACCAAAATGGGGCGATTGGGTTGTCCTGGCTCTTTGGGATGATGGAAGTAGTCCTATGTTTCTTTACATAACGCAACTAAACGGACGTTACTTCTGGAATGGTATTCTAACAATTCCATGTTCCCAAACACCCGAAGGGTCCCTTAAATTTTGTCAAGAATTAGGTTATGAGGAAAAAATATCAGGAATAGCCGTCGACTTAGCCGACTACGATGGTTTTGTTTCTGGCATAACTTACGCATTAAAGTTTAAAGATATCGATCTTTTTCTTGACCTACTTTACAACCCCTGGTATGTTCACGGATGTGCCTCACCAGGGTGTGGAATTGGCGCAATCGAGAAAGCCCGAGAAGAAGGAAGTGAGATATTTTTGGGAATGCAGGAACGGCACAACCTTTCCGAAGTTGAAGTTACAGATCGAAAAGGTGATATCAGTTGCTTTGCTGTAGACCCCATATATGCCCAATATACAGTCACAGCACCATTAGACTATGGTCTATGTATCGGGTTTGCCAAGATGGGTGACAGATATTACGTCACCGACATTTGGTGGGAAATTCAGTAACACTTAGTTGAAACAAGGTGTATGAGGGTACGAGTTTAGAGAGCAATCTCTATTCAAACGACCCTCATTTTTATTGGAGAAAACAATTGCTTAACATTACATTTTCTATAGCCTCAGACTTCATGAAATGGGTTCTAACATCGTTCGGTAAGTCACCCCATGCAATCTCACTCTTTATTCTTAAAAGAGTAAACATCTAATATTTTTGTTGGGTCTTTTGGAATAATCGGTTTAATAACTAAACCAGCATAAGTTA
>JAZFSF010000153.1:0-4380 GCA_036446055.1 Bathyarchaeia archaeon
CGTGTGACTTCGGTGCGATAACGCTTGACCCTGAGAAAAAAGTTGTCAGGATATGTGACCTCTGCATTGATAGAGAAGCCGGACCTATGTGTGTAGAATGGTGTCCAGAAGAAGCTTTAGAACTGACTACAAAAGATATTCTTTCACAAAAAGCGCGTATCGACTCCATCCAGCGACTCATTAAAGCGGCAGCAGAGGCAGCTGGAGAAACATAATCCATACCTCCCCTTTTTTTATTTTTTTTGCTTAAACTCATGCATTAAACTCAGAGGTATGAAGATTTACGTAGCGTTTGTCTTTTTTTAGTAAAAGCTTTAAATCTCATCAATAATTTATGAAGAGTAACCTTTAGAAGTTGAGGCGAAAAACAATGGTTGAAATAGGTGAATATGAAGTTCGTGAAGGACTCTACTACCATAAAGAGCATTTTTGGGCTAAGATTGAAGATGGACTTGTGAGGTTCGGAGCGACAGATTATGGACAGAAGGCGTTGAAAGAAATCGTCTTCGTGGAACTACTTGAAGTAGGAGATGAAGTTAAGCAGAATGACGCTTATGGAACCTTGGAGTCAGTGAAGGCTGTTGTGGATCTCATCGCACCTGTGAGCGGCACAGTGAAAGAAGTCAATGAAGCGTTGATGGATAATCCAGACGCGATAAACAAAGACCCGTACGGGAATGGTTGGCTCATAACTGTAACGCCTTCAGACGCAGATGGTGAATTGGAGAACATCATGGACTTTGATGCCGCAGTTGACTGGTATAAGGCGTTAGTTGAAGAAGGCTGAATTAGTGCCACGTAGAATAGTTATCGTTGGAGACAACGCCACTGGAACCAGCGTTGCATCAGCAGCTCGAAAAAAGGATCGAAAGGCAGAGATAACTGTAATCGATAGAGGAACGCATAATGCTTATTCCCGCTGTGGATTACCCTATGTTCTTGCAGGAGAGATTCCCTCCTTCGACGATCTGATCACCTTTCCTCTTTCATTCTATAAAATGATGAAAATCGACTTACGCTTAGAAACCGAAGTTACCTCTGGAAACGTACAAGAGAAAACCATTACTATCGAACAGAATGGTCAAAGCGAACAGATTCCATACGATTCTCTAGTCCTTGCAACAGGCGCCAGTAATTTCATACCCCCCGTTAAGGGACATGACAAAGAGGGCGTCTATGGTTTAAGGACAATTGAGGACGGAAAAAAAATTCAAAAGGCAATGAAAAACACAAAGTCCGCGGTCGTTGTGGGTGCAGGCTTCATTGGATTGGAGACTGCTCACGCATTCCTTGAAAAGGGAATCACTACGACAGTGGTTGAAATGTTACCCTACGTGTTACCAGCGATGTTTGACAAAGATATGGCAGATTTTGCTCAAACAAAGTTAGAAGAACACGGCTTGCGAGTTATCGTTGGAAAAGCCCTTGGTGAAATTGTTGGAAACGGCAAGGTTGAGGGGGCACGGGTCGCTGACGAACTTATTGATGCAGATATGGTCATTATGGCCACTGGCGTGAGAGCTAACTTAGACTTGGCCAAACAAATGGGCTTGACACTCGGTGTACGCGATAGAACAATTCAGGTCAACCCGTGTATGCAGACTTCAGCTCCAGGCGTCTATGCTGCTGGAGACTGTGTTGAATCACGAAGCTTGATAACAGGTCTCCCAACAATCAGTCAATTGGGAACAACGGCTGTCAGACAAGCAAAAGTCGCTGGTATAAACGCTGCTGGTGGGTACACACTCTTTCCAGGAGTACTTAGCTCTGCAGTTACAAAGATGTTTGGCTTTGAAGTCGGTGCCACGGGTATAACAGAATTTCACGCCAAACGTGTGGGAATGCAAACAGTTATCGGTAGGTTAACCTCGACGACAAAGCCCCACTACTTCCCCGGTGGAAAGGAAATACGGGTTAAAATCATTGCTGAAAAAGAGTTGGGACGAGTCATCGGCGGCCAGTTAGTAGGTGGCGAAGATGTGGCTCACAGAGTGAATATGATTTCTCTCGCTATTCAAAATCGAATGACTGTTGCAGAATTGGCGAAAGCCGACACATGCTATGCACCACCCGTTGCAGATACTTGGGAAGCCATTGCTCTAGCAGCTGAAATGGCGGCTTCAAGACTTCGCAGATAGCCCACTACTTCCTTTTTTTAAAAAATAATCCTCTCTTTTTTATAAAAACATAAAGTATTCAATTAAACAATCTCCAATAATTCTATGTGTTTATCAATTCTTTGTTCAAGCTTGGAATGACGTGTAAGTGAATAGAGTGTTAGCTTCAAGATTTCGAAGACAACAACTTAGCTATAATGAAATAAATATATGAAAGTTTTTCCACGATGTATTTTGATTTTATAGTTCATTGATTGATAACAGAGAAGTACTTAATCGCATATTATTTAATACAATTTAGTTATTTAAAAAAACTAATACCATTGAGTATATATGAAAAAAGAATCGAATCAGCAAATAATGTACTTATGCTTATTTAATCAACAACGATAGGTAAACAGGTAAGTGCAGATATATTCATATATTAGAAGAATTATCCCCATCGATGTAAAGGTTTTGTTATATGCTTTGCAGCATAATTGCTCCTTTAGGTATTTTGTACATTCAATTTATAGGCTGTTTAAGGATTAATATTTTTGTCTCTTAACGAAACAAATGAAATGTGAACGAAAATGTCAAATAAAAAATTTGGAGTGGATAAAAGTTTGGCTGTTGTGGCTGATAGAAGGACTACAACAATCTTCAAATTAGCTGGACTAAAGGATGTTTATCCGGTTGAGAATCATGAAGAGGCTGAAATATTCATTCGTAAACTTGTTGAGAATCCCCGGTTTTTAATCATTCTCGTTACGGAGCGTATAGTCAACAAAATTCAAGACTTTATTGAACGAATTGCGGAGAACAGGTATCCTTTGATTGTCCCAATCCCAAGTGTGGAAGGTCAAAAAATAAAAACTGACCTCATAACAAGACTCATCAAGCGTAAAGCAGGCATCGAATTTAAATTAGCTAGTTGATGGATTTTAGTAAGTCAAGTTGGTGGTTGATTTGTCGAATGTAGGTACGATATCTCGGATAGCCGGTCCATTCCTTCTTGCTAAAGGCATGACTGGTTCACGTATGTATGAACTTGTTCACGTGGGAAACGTTGGTGTAATCGGGGAAATCATTCGTCTTGAGGGCGAGATGGCATCCATTCAAGCTTATGAGGATACTACCGGGATAAAACCAGGAGAAAAAGTCCTAGGAACTGGTAGATCATTATTCGCTGAGCTTGGTCCAGGACTTATCGGGCAAATATTCGATGGAATTCAACGTCCTCTTCCTGTTATCCAGAGCTTATCAGGCATGAATATCAAGAGAGGTATCACGCCTCCACCATTAAATCGAAAAACCCAATGGCATTTTCAACCAACAGTTAAGAAGGGAATGAAGATTGTGTCTGGAGATATCATTGGAGTGATTCAAGAAACTCCATTGATTGAGCATCGAGTCATCGTTCCCCCTTGGATCAAGAATGGATCTGTTGATTTTATAGTGTCTGAGGGGAAATATACAGTTACAGATAGAGTAGCAGAGGTTAGTACAGAGTCAGGTTTTGAGAAATTATTTTTGATGCATTCTTGGCCCGTACGTCAACCCAGGCCCTATGCGTCGACATTGACCACTGATGTTCCATTAATAACTGGTCAGAGAGTTATCGATACTTTCTTTCCGTTAACTAAAGGTGGGACTGCTATGATATCGGGAGGATTTGGAACCGGGAAGACCGTATTATTACAAGTACTTGCGCAATTGGCTGATGTAGATGTAGTTATCCTTGTGGGCTGTGGTGAACGTGGAAATGAAATGGCTGACGTTCTAGAAAAGTTCCCGCAGTTGAAAGACTTTCGTTCTGGTAAATCACTCATGGATAGGACAATTATCATTGCGAACACTTCGGATATGCCCATAGCTGCGAGGGAGGCAAGCGTCTATATGGCTGCTACGCTTGCTGAGTACTACAGAGATATGGGTTACGATATCGCATTGATGGTGGATTCTACATCAAGATGGGCTGAAGCTCTTCGTGAAATATCTGGTCGATTAGAGGAAATGCCCGGTGAAGAAGGTTATCCAGCATACCTTGCATCGAGATTAGCTGGATTCTATTCAAGAGCTTGCTTTGTTAAGACTAAAGGTAATGAGGAAAGACAAGGCTCTGTCACGATTTTAGGGTCTGTTTCACCACCAGGAGGAGACTTTTCTGAGCCTGTAACTAGAAGCACTCTGAGATTAACCAGAGTATTTTGGGCACTTGATTTTACTCTAGCACACCGCCGTCACTTCCCTGCTATAAATTGGGTCATGAGTCATTCAGAGT
>JAZFSF010000154.1:0-2159 GCA_036446055.1 Bathyarchaeia archaeon
AAATATCCCACATTCCAATAGACGCGGATACGTGGTTTAGGTCACCCATAGGTCTATGAGTGAAAGATAATGGAGTAAAGCAGTGACTGAAATCGGGTATCCAATGTAAATTGGTCTCAGTTACGCCAAAAAAGCCGTTAAAACACTCCTGTTACAAGTTATAACATACAAATAACCTACCTCGGGAATTTTTATCTTACATGTATTTCAAAATATCCAAAAATCATCCTAATTCTATCCAAATTTCATCCTCAATTCATCTTAAACTTGTCCAAATTCTGTCCAAAAAATATGAAGCATATATCTTCCTTGGCTATAAAGCAGCAATATGCTTACGATAGCGTAGTAATATGCTTGTCATATCTGACTTATTTAGAAAAAATATTGATTGAAATATTTTTCCCGAATTTCTAGAAATACCATTTGGACATTGTTAGCTAACTATGTTAACTACGTTAATTGCAGATTAGGTGTTATGGATATGTCAGCGCTCAGCAGTTCCGCTACCCCAAATTTCTCACCCTTACTCGTAGCATTTATTACCTAGCTCAGTACCGCGGTCGGATACTAACTTCTTGACGATTTTCATCATAAAAATTTATGTTTTGTTATCATAAATCAGTTAAGCATCTAAGGCTTTGGACCTCACGAAAAGAGTTCGAATCTCCTTCGAGCTAATAAATCCTAGACTTTCAAATCGTAGCTAGTGAACTATTGATACTTTTTTGTCATAGCTAGTGCTGGAGCGTTTATAACGGGATATGTCTAACTCGAATTCACTATATGGTTAAATAGGAATAATCTATTTACAAAATTGAGGTATGGTATATGGAAAAGGTCTCTTTTGGATGGAGGATCCCGGCTTTCCCTGTTGACTCTTCTAATGCGCATGAGTTTAAGAATCAGATTCTTTCCGAACTGGAAATCGTTCAAGGAGCATTTGACTCAGCATGGATCTCAGACCACCCTATTCCTTGGGCAGATTGGCAAAGTCCAAACACTCCAAACCTGGAGGGTTGGACCGCGCTTAACTACTATTCAGCTCTTTACGAAAAGCTGAACTTTGGACACGTGGTACTATGCAATTCTTACAGAAATCCAGCTCTCCTTGCAAAGATGACGTCGACCCTTAGTTTCTTAACTGGAGGAAGATTCATCCTCGGAATTGGGGCAGGCTGGAAAGAAGGAGAGTATAGATCCTATGGCTACGATTATCCAAGACCCTCTGTCAGAATCGCCCAGCTTGAGGAAGGGGTACAATTAATTAAGCGGATGTGGAGTGAGAAAAGAGTTACATTCCATGGAAAGTATTTCCACGTGGAAAATGTGTATTGTGAACCAAAGCCTGAATCCGTTCCGCCCATAATGATTGGGGGAGGAGGTGAAAGACTTACTATGAAGGTTGCGGCTCGCTACGCTGACTGGTGGAACTGCCCCAACTTAACTGTCGACCAATACGCGCATAAGCTTGAGGTCTTGCGCAGACACTGTAACTCGGTGGGACGATGCTACGATGAAATCAGAAAGGTTTGGTTGGGAGCTATCGCCATAGCTAAGACGGAGGAAGAGGCGCGGGATATAGTTTCTAAAAACCCTTTTCTTGAGGCGGAGCAGAGGTTTGACGCGAATGAAACAACGATTATAGGCACGCCAGAACAAGTTGTGGAGAAGCTGGAATGCTTCAAGGACATAGGAGTTGACTACTTCATCTTCAGATTCCTGGACTTCCCAAACACAAAAGGCACAAAGCTCTTCTCAAATTATGTCATTAAAGCTTTGAGATAGTATAACTGAAAAACATATACAACGTTATTATGTGCTATTGAGTGCTGAAAAAACTATGAAACTTCTGATGTTCAATGTACAGGAATTTTGGTACAAGACGTATATGAAAACCCTCAAAGAGATTAAAGACACTGAGAAAGAAGAATCCGTCAAAGACGCTATCGTTGTGTTTGCAAACGTCGAGAGAGTTGACCAGGAACAAACAGCCGGCACGATTCGAAAAGCTGTAAAGAACATCGTTTGGCTCGCTAGAAAGACCGGTAGGTCAAGAATTGTGCTACATTCTTTTGCTCATCTCTCCAACAGCAAGTCTAGCGTGGAATGCGCGGCACAAGTCTTTGAAGCCATTGAAGACAGATTAACCCGAAAAGGCT
>JAZFSF010000155.1:0-34822 GCA_036446055.1 Bathyarchaeia archaeon
TGCTGCCTTGCAGTGTAACATTGAGTCTTATTTCGAGGTGATTACAAAATGTTTCTGCGGCGTTGCTTAATCCTTTTCGCAATTTTATGCAATACTTCTGGTATTACATTAGCTTGCTAGGTTCATGATTATACTTTTAAGATTAAATATGTAAAATAAAGTAGTTAGCCAAATCGATGAAACTCCTAGGATAATTCATTTAAGATCCATAACTCACAAATATCTAATGAAAAATCTTTGTGAAAGTGTTTGGGTTTCTGGAAAAGGCATGACTTATTTTATAATTACCATAGAAAACTTATAGAAAAAATTGTAAAATAAACAATCTGCTCGCTTCTTGTTGATCGAAGAGAGGTGACTACACGTGCATTCTTTTTATGTCGCGTCATCGATTCGTTCTAAGTGGTGAATGTGTGTTGATGTGCATTCAACGAATGATGACTAGGTTTTTCAGTTGCCTACTTGTTTCCGTGGATAGCATTTTTGCGACGGGCACGTATCTTTTGAAGTCCTTCCAGAACTTCTTTATTCAATGAGGCTTCTCCTATTTTATGGGTTTCTGGTTCGTCAATTTGTAAGATTGCTGACAACGCTTCGGGGTCGAGTTCACCAACCAATGTTAACAGCTCTCGTTTCGCCGAGTTCAAATGGTTTTTCAACGCGACCCGGTCCTTCTTCAAACTGCCGGCAAGTGAACAGATCCGTTCGAATTTTAAGTAAAACTTGATCTTGCCCGTTTTTAGATTAATGTCGAAGGTAATCGGTCCAGCGACACAGGTTTCTGGCTTAACGACATATATCTGGCATTTTCGTGTTTTCTCGTCAAAGAAGATGCAGAAGCCATCATCCGTTTCTTGAGGAAAGACGTATTCTGTCGTTTCAAAGAATTTATCAATCCTCAGGTCTCGAGCTAAGCAGTATTCCTCGATAAGCTTTCTTCGTTTCTGTGTAATAGGTGGTCTCGCGTTTTGACAACAGCAAGATTTACAGGTACTGCATATCAAAAAATAATTCTTTTGCCTTTGCTTCATAGACCAACCCTTTTGCGTTCGTTAGGCGGCGTTGCATCTGATAAAGGTAAGGTTTTTTCAATATTCGATGCAAACCCTTCATGTTCTTCTTATGAGGGAAAATTGAGGCAAGTCGGTACAGTTTCTAAACGAATCTTGGCGGCTCTCTGGTTCAAGCTAGCTAGTAAATGCTACGAGCAAGAATAAATAATCGGGGGTGATGGAGCTTCAGAACGCTGAAATATCCATAAACACTAAGTCTGCAATTAACAGAGCTAGCTAAATATGTCCAACAATATTCTTAGAAATCCATAGAATAATATTCTCCTTCATATATTTTCTAGATGAGTCAGACATTTTAAACATTTTACTACGCTATAGGTAGCCTATTACTGCTCTATAGCTAAAGAGGATATTTGCTTCACACTTTTGGATAGAATTTGGATAAATTTAAGATGAATTGAGGACGAAATTTGGACATAATTTGGATGAAAAGTGGATAATTTGAAATGCACCTAAGACAAAAATTCAAGAAGTTAGGAAACAACTGTTGGATACAATACTAGCTAGCCTTAAGGAAGCTATTTATTCCTTTAGTGATTGCATTTGGTGTATTCTTCTCTTTTGGGTTGTTAGAGATATAGCTGATAAGAGATGAGTGGCAGCTAACTCCTAACGGCTTTCTTTCTCCAACTTGTGAACATGCGTGACCTCAACATGTCAAGAAACCTAGAAACAAAGGTGTCACTGGAGAACAAGCATATTAACCTGATATCGATACCATTTTACGTATCACAGGCGGAACAAGCGACCCATTTCCAGATACTGGTTCACAAGGCGAGGATGATAAATTGATTTCTAATCATGTTGGTGCAGTGGAATGATTCGACTGAAGTACGATCGGGGGAGCATTCTTCTGGAGGGAGAAGTGGGGACGCCATACGGCCAGTGGGATCCTAGGGTGGACGCCTTTCGGGCCATGGCCCTTTACTACCCAGATATCTTGGAGTATCTGAATCGAAGTCATCTCCCTATCCAAGATGAGGTGGCGGATCCCTTGCCGACCCCACCTCTAACGTCTGAAGTGGAGCTCAGGCCTTACCAGCAGGAGGCCTTGGAGGCGTGGCTGGATGCCGGACGTCGCGGTGTTATAGAACTTCCAACGGGAGCTGGAAAGACGTACATCGCCTTGAAGGCAATGGAGCAGTTGAATGTCTCAACCCTCGTTGTGGTTCCGACCCTGGATCTGGTTGATCAATGGAGGCGGCAACTCAAATTTTACTTCCACGTAGAGGCGGGGATGGTGGGCGGCGGGAAAGCGGTGGTGAAGCCATTGACGGTCTCAACCTATAACTCAGCCTACCTCCGAGGAGAACAACTTGGCAACAGGTTCCTCTTCATAGTCTTCGACGAAGTGCATCACCTTCCCGCACCCAGCTACATGCAGATTGCGGAGATGTACATCGCACCCAACCGTCTCGGGCTGACAGCCACTTACGAGCGGGAGGACGACGCTCACATGGAACTTCCCAGACTGATTGGTGGTCGCGTCTATAGACTGGGTGTCGACGCCCTCACAGGTAGGCACCTCTCACCATACACTCTCGAGACAGTTTTAGTGGATCTTACCCCAGAGGAAAGAGAGATTTACGAGCGGGAGTACAAGGTCTACACTGGATACTTGAAGCGAAAGAACATCCACCTACGTAGTCCACGAGACTTCCAGCACTTCATCATGTCCACAGGAAGAAACCTCGAAGCCCGGAAAGCGCTTCTCGCTAGGAACCGGGCCATCGAGGTTGCCCTAAACGCCCAGTCCAAGATCCAGGTTCTGGCTGATCTTCTCAAGGCATATTCGGACGAGAAAGCCCTCATCTTCACCCGACACAACAGCCTCGTCTACCGTATAAGCCGACGATTCCTAATCCCCGCCATCACCTATCAGACGCCGAAAGAGGAGCGAAAAAACGTGCTAGAGGAGTTTAGGAAAGGGGGGTATCGGGTCGTCGTCACCAGTCAGGTGCTAGACGAGGGAATAGATGTGCCAGATGCTTCCATGGCCTTCATCATCAGTGGAACCGGTAGTAGTCGAGAGTATATCCAGCGTCTTGGTCGAATCCTTCGAAAGCAGAAGGGAAAGACGGCTAAGCTCTTTGAGCTTGTGACTCGGGATACCTTGGAATCAAGGATTAGCCAGAGGAGACACCGGTAACAGGAGGAGTTTAACATGTTGCCCAGTAATCTATTGGTGGCGAGGAAGTACAGGGACACTATCTACCCTGTCTACGCTAAGCTAAACGACGTGAATCTGGTTCTTGCTGAGAGGCTGATTCAAGCTTTCAATGATCACCTGATGAAGAGGAAGAGGGAGGTGGAGGAAGCGATAGCGGGGTTGGAGGAGCAGGGATACGATTACCGCTTTGTGCGCGGTCTCGCCGTGTTACTGGAGCGACGGTGTCAATTCGAAGTCGAAGCCTCTGTCAACCCTAGGACCCTTCGCAGCAGACTTTTCCACGTAACGTCGAAGGAGGGTGTCCCATCCACTTTACATGAACGTTGGAGGCTTATGATTGAAGAAGCCAAAAGTCACGGCATATCCATCCAAGAGGTGGAGAATTCCCTTTACGCCGATCTTGACGAGGAACTCGTTCTCACGGCGTTCAACCCCATCGACGCCGACGCTTTGGTTCGACGATACAACCTCAGCTTAACCCAGACTCTCCTCTTCCGGTCGTCGGAGATGGAGTTCACAGCCTCCGGGAATTGGCAGCGGATTTTCCGGGGGATACGTTGGCTCGGTCTCATCTACACTATCCAGAGACAGAGGGAGGATTACTGGGTCAAAGTTGATGGGCCTATCTCCCTCTTCAAGCTCGGTCACCGATATGGGAGTCGTCTGGCCCAGATTGTTCCTCATATCATTGCCTCACGGGACTGGAGTATCCGAGCCAAGGTCCTTAGGCGGCAAAGCGACCGGCAACTCCTCAATCTGAAGTTGGACAGCCGTAAACATGGCGTTTTCCTGAAAAAGGACGAATCAGGGATTAAAGAGGCTTATGACAGCCTTGTAGAGGAAGATTTTGGTCAGCGATTCAACGCTCTTCGTAGTGGCTGGTGTCTGACCCGGGAGCCAGGACCCCTCTCAGTGGGTCGATATGTGATGCTTCCTGACTTTCTCTTTGAGAAGAAAGGGATACGGGTGTATATGGAGATAGCTGGTTTCTGGACGCCTGAGTATCTCCGACACAAGTTGAGGCAACTCGAAGGAGTAGAGAACGTGGACATGATTGTTGCTGCGGACAGGTCTAACGCGTGTCAACAACTGGATCGTCTGGGACGACGGTTTAAAATCATCTACTATAAAAGAAAGGTTCCCCTCCGCCCCATCCTCGACTACTTGAACTCCAAGGAGGCTGTGTTGCGTGAGACTCAGCGCAAACATCTTCGAGACCGAGAGTTGAAGGTTGAGGGACCTGTTACGACGACTGCGGACATCGCAGAGCAGCTTGATGTCTTGGAGGAGGCGGTGAAGGACGTGCTTCAGGAACGGCGAATACCGGGATACCGTTTTTTGGGTGATGTGCTCATCAGTGAGGTAACGTTGAATCTGATTGAGGAACGGTTGACTCAGAGAATTGAGGAAGGGGTCCTTACCTTGAACGAGGCGACACAGCTTATAGAAGAGTTGGGTGGTGTCAGACCAACCAGGATTCTTGAAGTGCTGGGCTACGTTATCGAGTGGCATGGAATAGATCCAACTAAGGCAAGAATCCGCAGAGAACCAGGTGTCACTTGATAAGTTTGCAGAGTTCTAACTGTTTTAGCTAGTCGTCCTTTCTTCTCTCTTGATATATTATCCTTTTTTTCTGGGCGATTGTTATGCTATTTTCTGATTTTTGATTATCGAAGGTGGTGGTAAGCTCCAGATGACGCAACAGAAAATGGTTTACAAACACGTGTAGATTAAACGAACGATTCATTATGTTATTGTCTAGTTTTTATCCTTTAAATGGGACGCGATGACGAGTAAAGGCGTGGAAGCAGGTATCTCCTATCACTGGAATTGGGAAAAAGAAGTAGAGCGAATGTTGTCAACAGTTGCTAAAGTACTGGAAAATACCTTTGAGACTATCAAAGAAAGCACACGAAAATAGACCACGAGAGACCCTGTCGTCTGTTCAGACTGCGGAGGAAAAAATCTGAATGACTCGAGATTCTGCTAGGCCTTTGGTCAGTAAATATGATAAACTGACACCTTCTATCGTCAAGTGAAGTTACTGACGCCTGCCCCTGTCATCCGGATTTGGAAGCGTGGTCTTGCAAGAGTAAAATCGGAACCTAGATCAGATTGAGTTGAGGCGGGCTTCTTGTCCCTTCCTGTTTTTTTATCTATGGGCGAAGTAGGCCACTATGTGACCGTCGACCTCGTCTATTCTGGCGAATCCGAAGCGTTCAAATTGAATGATGTCTCCCTGCTTCAAAGTTTTACATTGGTCTTCGGCTAATCCTTCAACGACGGTGCCGTCGGACAAGACGACTGACGTCTTCACTCCAGTGGCGAAGGGAATCCAGTGGATGAGGGGGACCTTCAGAGCCTTAGCCTCCCTATATGTCTCGCTGTGATAGTTGGCTTCCACTTCGTCTTGAACTGTCTTCACCTTGATGTTGAACAGTTCCATGAGCCTAATGATTTTGTCCTTCTTGAAAAGATTAACGTCCTTCTTTGAAACGTGGAGAATACCCCTAGTTTTTTGTGGGGTAACTTTGAATATTCGATGACCTTTCTCAGGGTAGTCAGGATGGAGACGTATCTTGACTATGCGGTCTTTGTCTACGTTGTCAATACTTAGCGTTATTGGATTTGATATGAAGAAGAATCGATTGACCAACGGGTCCAGTCGTTTCCTATTGATGGATTCGAGGTTGCTCCAGCTGACCTTTACGTCAACGGGTTTAGGACCTAAATCATTGATGAATTGGCGGATGGTTTGGGGGAGGAATCCCCTTCTTTTTAGAGCCTTCAATGTTCCTAATCGTGGGTCGTCCCAACCTGAATAAGAGCCTTCAAGGATGCCAGTTCTGATCTTTGATTTGCTGAGCTCGGTTCCTTGAATTTTTAATCGACCATAGTGAATGGCTTCCTGTTGGCTCCATCCTAGATAGTCGTAGAGGAAGCTCACACGCACCGAGTTGGTTAAATGTTCCTTTCCTCGCAAGATGTGGGATACCTCCAATTCGTGGTCGTCGATGCCGCAGCAGAAGGCGAAGAGTGGCCAAACGCGATACGTGTCTCCAACGCGTGGATGAGGGTACTTCTTCATGTCAATGATCCGTAGGGCAGGCCAATCCCTCACTGCGGGATTGGGGTTATTGAGGTCTGTCTTGATCCGCACAACCGCCTCCATTTCCCGATATCGTCCGTCGAGCATTCTATTCCATCGGTCTATTTGTTCTTCGGGGGGTAAGTCTCGGCAGGGACACGCTGAATTTGCGAGGGTCAGGCTTCGGAAGCTTCTGGGTCTGCAGGTACAGACGTAGGCAAAGGATGATTCTATGAGGCGTCTTGCATAGGCGTAGTAAATTTCAATTCGATCGGATTGATAAATCTCCTGATGCCATGTCACTCCCAGCCATTCAAGGTCTTCTCGAATCCAGTCATAGGCCTCCAGTATGGGCGATTTGGTTCGAGGATCAGTGTCATCAAACCTCAAGGTGAGGCGACCGTGATACATTTTTGCGTACTCGTCGTCGAGCACTGCGGCTCTACATCCACCCAGGTGTAAGGCTCCGTCCGGGTTTGGACAGAAACGCAGGTGGATGAAGGGATACTTGTCCGCGTTTGGGAGGGGAGGAAGTCGCTTTTCTTCTGGTTTAGCTTTTTTTTCTTCGAGGAGACTTGGCCATTTTTCTTCAATGACTTGTCTTTGTTTGTCTGGTGGAAGCTTGTTTACGTCGTTCACAACGGCGTGGATTAATTGAAGGACGGATTTAATTTCGTGTTTTAGTTCCGGTTTTTCAGCTAATACCTTGCCTAGAACAGACCCAGCTCTTGCTTTGCCTCCATATTGGAGAGCGTTATACAGGGTAAACCTCCGCACGAGTTCTCTCAAGTCGTCATCCAAAGATATTATCCTCCTTTCGTGGAGCGTGGAAGGTACGGGTTACGTTTGAACGGGTCGTTCAATCTCGTCTTCAACCTGTAGTCAATAGCATCTCTCTAATACTTTCTGGACAATATGTAATCAGCGAGATTTAGAAGGGTTTCCTTTGTCTGGGATGGTGGGAATGGGGAGAGTTGATGCTTAGCTTTTACGACGAGTTGTTCAGCCTTTTTATAAGCGTAGTCAAGGGAGCCTAGGGAGTGAATTATTTGACTCACCTCTTCAATCTCTGTAGGGGTGGCGTCTTCGTGACCAAGAACCGAGTACATTTGTTTTCGCTCGGTTTCCGTGGCGTGGTTAAGGGCGTGAATCAGGATTAAGGTTCTTTTTCCCTCGCGAATGTCGCTGCCCACGGGTTTTCCAAGAATCTTCTCGTCTGCGGTTATCCCTAGATAGTCATCTATCACCTGAAAGGCGAGACCTGAATAATAGGCATATTGTCCAAGGAGCCTCACTTGAGCGGCTTTGCCGCCTCCTACGATGGCGCCAACTTTCGTCGACGTTTCAAGGAGACCCGCTGTTTTTTTCGTAATCATGGTAAAATATTCTTCCTCTGAGATCAGTTCCCTCTTCTCAAAGATTATGTCGAGGGCTTGCCCTTCACAGATTGAGATGGTTGCCTCTGTGATTAGGCTTAGGATCTTCAATATACGCTTTAGCGAAACTTTACTTGATTTTAGGGAGGAGAGAACGGCTTCATAGGCTTTGGCATACAACATGTCTCCCGCGGATATGGCGATGGGTATCCCCCAAAGTGTGTGAACCGTCGGTTTACCCCGACGTTTATCATCGCTGTCCATGATGTCGTCGTGGACGAGAGTGAATGTGTGAAGGAGTTCAACGGCTGCGGCCATGGGTAATGCATCTTCTCGTTCGCCGCCCACTAACTCACAGGCCTTTAGGACTAGGAAGGGTCGAAGTCTTTTACCTCCTGCATCGATGAGGTGTTTGGAAGCGTCATATAGCTTTGTGGGTTCAAGTCGGTCATCAAACAGTTTGTTGATGGCTTGATTTACTTCTTTTGACGCCACTGATAAATCTTTCAACATTTTTTGACTCATGCCTTTTTCCTCCGTGCAATATTCTCAGGGTGAAATCCTCGTGCTTCCAACCATTGAGCCGTTTTGCCGACAATGACTGCTGGAGAAGCCTTCAGCTCTTCAATTGACTTTGCACCCATCAGAAACATCGCCGTTTTTAGTTCCTGCAGTAATCTATCCAACGCCTCTTTCACATTACCTTCTACAGCTGGCCTTAAAAGGTGGAAGGCATACCCTGCTGCGTCGGCTCCGATAGTGATGGCCTTGGCTGCATCGACTCCACTTCGTAGGCCTCCAGAGGCTATGACTTCCAGGTCAACGCTTTGGCTTACTTCGACGACACTTATTGCCGTTGGAAGCCCCCAATCCCGAAAGGTCTCTCCCAAACTTACACGAAGGCGGTTGCCTACTGCTTGAGCTCGATATGCTTCTATTGCAGCCCAGCTTGTTCCGCCAGCGCCAGCTACGTCTATTCCTCTCACTCCTACGCCTTCGAGAAGCTGCGCTTCTTCCAAGGCGATTCCAGAACCCGTTTCCTTTGCAATGATGGGGATGGAGAGGGAAGACGCTAGTTCTTCCACCTTATCTAAGATCCTATCGTATTTTGGGCTCCCTTCGGGCTGAATGACCTCTTGGAGCGGGTTGAAGTGGATAGCTAAAGCATCGGCTTCGATCATGTCAATGGCACTTCTAACCTCGTTGAGGCTGTACTCTTTGATTTGTGGGGCTCCTATATTCGCTATCAAAAATGAGTGAGGAGCCTTCTTTCGAACAATTTTGAAGGTGTGCGCCAACCGCGGGTCTTCTATTGCAGCTCTTTGGCTTCCGACCCCCATAGCTAGACCTAAGATTTCAGCGGCCTCCGCTAGGGTTGCGTTGATTTCAGTTGCCGCGTCAACGCCACCAGTCATGGCCTCTATGATTATTGGAGCTGATAGCCTGTGACCAAATAATTGTGTGACTAGGTTCACGTCATCCATGGCTACCTCGGGGAGGGCTCTGTGGATGAGGTGGATGTCTTTAAGGCCTGTTTCGACGTTGTAGGCTTGAACGTTTTCTTCAAGGCATATCCTGATGTGGTCGCCTTTTCGGGTGTTTGTTTCGGTCAACGCAATCTATCCCCTCGTTATTTTTGTACCCGTAACCTTCTCTCCCTTTAAGGCTTTGTAGAGTCGGTCTGCTATACTAGCATTCACTATGTCTATTTGAATGCCACGCTCTACGGTGGGGATTAACTCAGTTACCTTTCCCCGCATTCCCTTCGTGACATCCACCGTTTTGGCTTCATCGATGCTGTTCAAAAGCCCGTTCAATTCTTCGAGTGAAATCTCATTTATCATTTTGGCGTTGGGATTTGACTTCGGGTCGTCAGTGAAGAGGCCATCAACGTCAACGGCGATGACCATTTTTTCCACATTAAAGATCATTGCAAGTTCAGCGGCTATTTGGTCTCCCGAGAGAATGGTGAAGCCTAATTCAAGGTCCAACACGGCGTCTCCATATAGGACGGGGATGAATCCGAGGCGGAGAAAGTGTTGAATTGCGGTGATGTCGAAGTGTTGGATGCGTCCTCCCTTTGTGGTAATGCATGCAGATGGTTGGATGGCTACCACGGGAATGTTCTGTCGGATGAAGGTGTCGATGACCAATTTGTTAAGCGCCATCATGGCCTGCCTCGTCTTGCTAAAACCAATTTTTTGACTAGGGGTTTTGTAGCCTTCAACGATTTGATATTCCCTTGCGACGGGGTGGCCGAAGGAGCCTCCGCCATGAATAAGGATCAATGAATCAAGCCGTGCTTCAGCTATTTCCTTAACAATCCTATTGATGGAGGGAATGTTCGGGGTGAAAGTCTTCTCTTTAGCGGTGACAACGCTGCCCCCGAGCTTCACTACTATGGGCTTCACTCGTGTATCCAAGAGTGAACACCTTTATCCGCCTTTTTCGCTATTATAGGAGTGCCTCCTGCCCTACGAATTGCTTCGGATACCCGTTCCCTCTTGTCTAACGGTGTGAGCGCAATCATGCAGCCTCCTCCACCAGCGCCTGTGAGCTTTGCTCCGACAGCGCCACTTGCCCTCGCAGCATACACCAGCCGATCTAAGGCTTCATGGGAAACGCCTATCGCCATTAGTAAGCCTTGATTTATATCCATTAACTCTCCCAGCCTATTCAAGGCGTCGCTTTTTAAGGCTTCAATGAATTGTCGAGATAAGTGCTTTGCTGCAGAGTTCATCAAGTTCATTATCTCGGGGAACCGACTCCGCTTCATCCTGACATTGTCAACTAGGATTCCCGTGTTCCGTTGAATTCCCGTGTTTCCAATAACGAGGGGGATAGCAGACGCCGTTTTTAGCCGGGTTATCCCTTCTTCCTTTTTGTATACGATGACTCCACCGTAAGTGGAGATGGCTTGATCGATTCCAGATGGGTTTATGTGAACAACTTTCTCCGCCTCCGTGGAAAGGGAAACGATTTTATCTGCTGATAATTCTCTGCCCAAAAACTTTCCAACAGCGGCCACCGTGGCAACAGCCAAGGCCCCAGAAGAGCCTAAACCAACGGCCATGGGAATAGAAGAGTAAACTGAAATGTTTAACCCTATCTTCTTCTCGAAAGCATTGAGAACGGTCTGCGCTGAAATCTTTATAGGCTTTAAAACCTTCTCGCCCCCAACGTAACCCTTTTCAGCAGTGTATTTATCTTCAACAAAGGTTCCTGAAAAGCCGAGGTCGGAGGAAATGTATAGGGAACGGTTTTGTCTGCCTTCCACGGTTACTTGGACGCGGCGGTTGATAGCCATAACTATTGCGGCTTCGCCGTAGACAACGAAGTGTTCGCCCACCAATATGGTTTTTCCCGGAGCGGTTGCCGTTGCTTTCATAAAATCCCTTCTTTGTGAGAAATAACTTTACGGAGAGACCGTTAACTATCTATCTTTCTCAATAAAGTTGTGTTAAGATTCTATTTAACCATGACTGCAGAGGCATAGCCAACGACCTGCCGTTTATCTCCCGTTATATCTCCACTAGTTTTATGTTGTAGGAGAACCACCCTCTCTGCTCCCAGCGTCTTGGAAGCCACGATGGCTGTGGACACTGGTCCGTACCCACACATCGATATGCCGTGAGTTTTGACCACTGCTTGTAGCTCTTCCTCGTCGAGGCGACTTATGGCGTCCAAAGCTAATCTATCATTTTTCTTGGCGATACTTTGAGGTTCGTAATGCGAAAAATCGGTGGAAGCGATTATTAAAACATTTTTTCCAGCTGAAGCACGGGCTATGGCGGTACCAACGTCCTGACTTACTTCCACGTCCTGCATTCTCATACAGATTGGAACGAACTGGAAGGCGCCGTAAACGTATTGTAGAAAAGGGAGTTGTACTTCGATAGAATGCTCGTAGAGGTGTGCTCCCTTATCCAAATCAATAACTTCTGATAACCTTTGAATATCCGTTGCCAACTCTGCGTTTATCCTAACGTCTCCGAGAGGGGTTCGCCAGACTCCGTCCAACATGATCGAGACCCCCTTTCCATATCCCGTGTGGTTGGGACCGACAATAACTATTGTGTCGGGTCGTCCATCATCAGCCACGTAAGCGTATCCCTTTGCAGCGACAGGACCGGAGTACATGTATCCTGCATGAGGGGAAACGAGGGCAATAGTCTTTCGAAGTTTTTGCTCTCTAACATTGGGAAGTGCTTTCGAACCAAAATCATGCCTGAAGCACTCTTCAATCTGCTTTCTCAGCGCTCTTTCCGATGAAGCGTAAAAACTTCCCGCTTGACAGGGAAGCCTAACGCTATCATCCAACGAGTTATTCGCCTCTTATCATTCGAATTGTGAGCGAACTTCAGAAAGCTTAGTCTCAAAAGCTTCTATCGGCATTGACAGGTCACCATCGGATGGGATTTCTCCCTTCTCTCGTAGAATTTGTCTGGCTAGTAGCCAATAAACTGTGGCGAGTGATCGTCGCCCTTTGTTGTTAGCAGGAATTACAAAGTCGATTTTGGAGAAATCGTTATCTGTGTCGCATAGAGCCACGACCGGTATACCCACCGATGAGGCCTCTTTAACGGCCTGTTTATCTGCTTTCGGGTCAGTTACTACCACTACCTCTGCCTCGAGATGGCTTGAATGATTTGGGTTTGAAAAGAGCCCTGGAAGAAATCTGCCAGTAACCGGGTGGGCAAAAGTTACCTCACAGAACTTTGTGACGGGGGTTATACCGTATAGACGTGTGGAAACAACGATGACCTTTGACGGGTCAATGAACGCTAGGAATTTGGCGGCCGTCCGTATTCGGGCATTGGTCTTTTCCACGTCTAACACGAATAGACCATCGGGTCTAACTCTATAGATGAAGGGATCCATGTCCTTCGTGTTAATCCTCGTCCCAATGTGTATACCCGCTGAAAGAAGGTTTTCAATTGGCAGAAGAAGACCGGTCTCTTTCACGATGACTTCTTCACTCTCACTACTTTCTTCTTCAGTCACGTCTGAATCCTCCTAAATCCGTTAAACACGTTTTTTCACTCTTTTACCTGATTTCCATACTTCTTTGTTCCTTTACATGAAGCGGTGTTTCTACTTAGCTTCAAAGTATTTGAGGATTTCGTCTATGATTTCAACGTTAGAGAGAATCATGCGACGACAACAATAACGCTTTATCCCTAGACCGTCTAGAACCGTCTTCGGGGTCTCTCCACCTTGAACTCTGCGTGCATAATCTTCCCATTTATCTCCAATGAGGGTACCACATGAAAAGCATCTTACCGGAGCCATCATCGTCTTCATCCTCCTACCTATAAGATTTTTGCTTCTTACTTCGCGCTCCTCGACCGCCAACCTTCTTTGGTTCTTTTCTTCGAGGGTCACCTGTTAGCATGGTTCGGTCATAACTTAGAATTATGTCTCTTACTGAGGAGCTTTTAAACCATGTAACGAGGGCTCGGGCGATGGCCATTCTCGATGCTTCGGCTTGTCCCATAAAACCTCCGCCACGAACGTTTACGTCTATGTCGACGTCACTCAACTGTCCCTCTAGAAGAAGGAGAGGTTCCTGTATCTTTCGCTGCGCGATTTCAGGTGTTAAGATTTCAATGGGAATCTTATTGATTCTCACCCGTCCTTTTCCTGGTCTGACGATGGCTCGGGCAATGGCTGTTTTCCTCTTTCCACTCTCAAGCACAACGTTTTTTTTGCTTGCATACTTCGTCTTCATCTACATCAATCTCAAGACGTTTTTCTGATCATCCAATTATTCTTATCCCTGATCCCTTAGGGTTCTCTTGAACGAGGGCAGTAAGGGTTAAATATTTACCCCCTGACCCCTCTATTTTTTCTCTGGCTTGCCTTGAACACGAGAACGCTGCAACGTTTACTCGATGCGTTAACCTTCCTGAGCTGAGCACTTTTCCTGGGACGACCACAGTCTCATCATCTTTGGAGTGCCTGTTTATTCGACTGATGTTTACTGCGACCCGCTTATGCTTTCTCTTTCGTAGTTTATCCGCTACGGCATCCCAAACGGCAGCGTCTTCTTCGTTTGCCGCCCGTACTAACATTTTTAAGACATCTATAAGCTCAGTATTTATTGTTTTAGACCTCATTATGCTTTACCTGCCTTGATCTGCGTTACGAAACCCTTCAATTCATCGGTTTTTTCCTTCAATATTTTGATGGATTCCAAGAAGATGCGTTCTGGAGGCAAACCCCCCATGGACTCGACGTTAATAATAAAGGAATCTTTAATCTTTTCTACCCGTATTGCGTCGATGGGACAGATTTTTTCACATTGTTTACAAAGGTTACACTTCTCAAGTCCAATGACATTAACCTGTCCCTTAATAGCTAACACTTGCTTCAAACAGGCGTCTAAGCATTTTTTACACAGAGTACACTTCTCGTGGTCAACTTGAATATCTGCGGCATATTTATGGGTGCAGCGAGAGGTGGGCTGCCATTTGACGTGGTCAAGGCCCAAACCTAATTTCGCGTAGGCTTCGAAACGAACCTTCTGACCCTGTGCCAATTTTACGATAGGAATCTTATCGCTCACGGGGATAATTTCGGGATCAATGGAAATCAATTCCTTGGAATAGACGGTTCGCGTACCCTCCTGGGCTTCAGACTCTAATGTGAGGGTCACGCTACACCTGCTGCAACCAAGTTCACTATTACATGTGCATTTCTTGGGAAGCACATATGCGTCAAGGTCAGTCTTCAACGGAATAAGGCCCAGTCGGTGGGCTAGAACCTCGTCTTTCATGGTAGAAGTATTCTCTATCATGATGACAGTATCAATTTCCATCGAAGGCACCTCTGTCATCATTATTCTCCTCAGAGAATTCACGAGAGATACATCGATTCCACTAACAAGAAATCGAATAAAGTTCTCATCTCTCTCCAGAACTTTAATTTTCATTGTATCCGCCTTGTCTCGGTTGATTACTTTCGTCTTCCTCTGCGACCACCAGGACGTCTTGTGCCGTCGTGGGGGACGGGAGTGACTTCTTCTATTCGTCCTATTCGAAGACCTGACCTCGCTAAAGCTCTAATCGCTGGTTGTGCGCCTGGTCCAGGGGTTTTGAGGCCATGACCTCCTGGAGCTCTGACCTTGATGTGCACTGAGTTTATCCCTTTATCCTTCGCTGTCTGCGCTGCGCTGAAGGCCGCTTGCATGGCAGCATAAGGCGAGGACTCATACCGGTCAGCCTTGACAAACATTCCTCCAGAGTATCTGGCGATGGTTTCTGCGCCACTTAAATCGGTAACATGGACGATGGTGTTGTTATAGGAGGAGTAGATGTTTACTACACCCCACTTCTCTTTTCTATCACTCATTTTTGCAATCCTCAACTCTTCATTTACTTGTTACTTCCTGTTCCATTACGGAGTCTGATTCAGTCTTGGCGAAGAAACTTGTCGGTGTAAAGTGAACGTCCTGTTCTTCGTCCCTTGAAACGATGTAGCTCGGAGAGGTTATTTTCCGATTTCCTATTGAAATATGACCATGGACTACTTGCTGTCGTGCTTGTTGAGGCGTTCGCGCTAACCCATTTCTGAAGACGAGGGTTTGAATTCTGCGTTCAAGGATTCCCGCTACAGATAGATCGAGGACAGCTTCCAGACCCGCGTTTTCTGTGATAAGATTAATCGATTGAAGCTTGTTTAAGAGTTGGTTCTCAAGTTTCGAGCGTTCTTCATCCGGCATTGCCAACAACTGCCTTGCCAGAGTTCGATATTTTGAAACCGTGTAACGGTGACGCCGCAACTCTCTTTTATTTCGTAACCCGTATTCCCCTACGAGCTTAAGTTCAGAGGTCAATTCGGTGATGGACCACGGAAATCTCGGGGATTCATATTTTTTTCGTTGTTTCTTTGGGTCTCCCATTCCATATCCCTCTTCTCTTGTTATTCTCGGCTTCTGCGAAGGGTGCTTCGTCGAACACTGACAACTCGTCCAGATCTAGCGGTGGTTTTCGTCCGTTGTCCACGAACCTTTAAGCCTAATCCGTGGCGAATACCTTTCCACGATCGTGTTTCTTTCATTAGGTTAATATCAAATTCCGTTTGGAGAGTAAGGTCCGACCCGATCAGATGACGGTTTTTACCTGTTTCCAAGTCTTTTTGACGGTTAAAAAGCCAAGGTGGAATTCCAAACGCCTCAGGGTTTGCTAAGACATCTTCGATTTTTTGGGCTTCCGTGTCTTTCATATAGCCCACCTGTAAATCTGTCAACTTAGCTGCCTTTAAAATTGCTTTTGCCAGATTAATGCTTATGCCCTTAATCTTTGTCAGTTCAGACTCTAACTTCTCTGAACCTTGTAAATCGGAATCTGCTATTCGAACTATATAACGAAACTCGGACAATGATTTATTCTCCTTTTTTTAAATAATCAATCTCAAATGTAATCAAACTTCAAATGGTTTTCACACAAACATGCAAAATGGTGTTTTTAAACATTACGTAAAGTTAAGTCAAGCCGTGAGAGGAGGAAGAACATACGCGCGATAAATATTTATTGCTCATCACGGAGGTCCAAGAAAGGTGTACACCTAAGCACCCTGCAAACACAAACAAGTGGAAGTATGAAACGCGGCTTCAGGGATAAGACGCCGCTTTTTCATTCCTCAAGGTTACTGTGTACGTAACGCATGCTCACGAGGTCCGCTGCCACCTTTATTGCTTCGTCTAGGCTTGTTGGATTCGCGATACCTCGTCCCGCGATTTCGTGGGCAGTTCCATGATCAACTGACGTCCTTATGAAGGGAAGCCCAAGCGTCACTGACACGGTTCCATAGAAATCAAGAGTCTTCGCTGCGATGTGGCCCTGATCATGGTACAGCGATAGAACCGCGTCGTATCTCCCTTCCACAGCTTGGTGAAACACGGAGTCAGCTGGGATGGGTCCATACAGCTTTAGGCCTCGCTTCCTCAACTCCTTAATAGCTGGAGTGAGCTCTTCCTCTTCCTCACTCCCTACAAGTCCTCCATCGCTTGCGTGAGGATTCAGGGCAGCAATCGCAATATGTGGATCGGTCACCCCAATCCCTCTCAGGGCTTCCGCAATAGTAATGGTTGTGTCAACGATTCTCTCTCGCGTCACAGCATTCAATGCATCTTTTAGTGGAAGATGCCGCGTCAGAAAAAAAATTCTTGCACCTCTCACCCAGAACATCGTCAATGGTTCTCCAACGTCACTTAAGGCTGCGATGAACTCGGTGTGACCAATATGGTTGCTTCCTGCCAAGCTTATTGCCTTCTTGTTTATTGGGGCGGTAACGACGGCGTCTACCTCTTTATGTAAAGCGTATTCCACGGCCTTTTCAACGTATTCCAGCGATGCTCTTCCCGCCTCAACACTAATCTCCCCAATCTGTAGCCTCTCAAGGTCCACATTGTTGAGGTCTACTACTTCGATAGTTCCCACTTTTCCCTTGACGTTTTGGGGTGTCAAGGTCGTCTTGAATATAACTTTTTCCTTGAGTTGTGTCGCTGTCTTCATAAGGAGTTTTAGGTCTCCAATTATGATGGGCTTGCAACATTCATATATCTCTGGATTTAGGAGGGTTTTAACCGCGATTTCGGGACCTATTCCAGCTGGGTCTCCCATCGTCACCATTATAATTGGACGCTTAGTTCTCGCCATTTCTTTTACCTGACTTTCATCTTTTGTGTATTTATTCGCTATAACCCCTAAATAACTTCGCCGTCTAAAAAGGAGGGCGGTTACTCTTTTTATCAAAAGTAAAAATTAAGACGAAAAACTAAGATCGAAAGTTCAATAGATACATAACAAGCTTAATCTCGCTTCAAGAAAAAAAGGCTTCAGTGAAGAAATGGCGCCGGGAGAGGGATTTGAACCCACGAGGCCCGAAGGCCACAGACTTAGCAGGCTTAAGCACCTATCTTAAAGGTCTGCTCCCTACCAGAATCCCTGTCCCGTCAAATGGCAAAGGACTCTAGGATATCCCGGCATCTGTTTTATTTGAGCCTTTATCGAAAATAAAAACCCTTCTTTCCATCCGAAGAAATCACATAACATTTATACTCGCCCACTCCTTTTATCCGTTCGGGTGATGGATCTAAGTGGGAGCTAGGGGTTCCCTTAGAAGCAACGCTTCGACCGCAAACCCCCTATACGGCGGACGACGCTGAAGTGAGGCCTTTAGGCTCCATCAACGCCTTTACTTAGTCGCCATGAATCTTCGTCCTCTGGGGCTCACGGTTGTGGGGCAATCTTCGGAGGGAGGTTGTTTCCGCATTCGTTGGGTGAATCTGGCCAGGCTCGGAAGAGAGCAACCTAAACTCAGACGATGGGCGTTCAGAGGAGTGCGGAGAAGAGTGAAGAGGTCTTGGACTTGGTGGTAACACCGGATGTCGATCTTCAGTGATCCGTCACCTCCTTTTTATCGTAAGGTAATATTTGTATGTTTAATAAGAAAGCGAAGACGTTATGAAAAAGAAAATCGTTGTCTGATGAGAGATTGAGGGAAGTAGAGTGAAAATCGCAGTTTCGGGGAAGGGAGGTGTCGGAAAAACGACGATCGCTGGCACTCTAGCACGTATATTCGCTCGAAAAGGCTTTAAAGTCTTAGCTATCGACGCTGACCCTAACGCCAACCTAGATTTAACCTTGGGTTTGCCTCTAAACCAAGCCAAAAAAATAATTCCCGTTTCTGAAAACACGGCTCTCATCGCGGAGAAGACCGGCGTCAAACCCGAGTCCTACGGCGGAGTCTTTCGATTATCTTTCCGCGTCGACGACATCATCGACCGGTTTGGCGTACAAACTCCGGATGGCGTGACCCTTCTCGTCATGGGCGTCGTTCGATCAGCAGGACAGGGTTGCATGTGCCCCGCCAACGCTTTAGTCAGAGCCCTCATACGACACCTCATCGTTAGGCGCGAAGAGGTCGTCATCCTTGACATGGAAGCCGGAACAGAACACTTGGGGAGAGGTACAGCCGAACACGTGAATGTGATGCTTATTATCTCTGATGCTAACAGAAAATCCTTGGAAACCGCGAAAAACATACACGCTCTATCCAAGGAAATGGGCGTTGAACAGGCGTTCATAGTCGGAAATAAAGTTCTAAACCCGTTTGAAGAGGACGTCATCAAAGAGTATTGCACCGACAACGGCTTTTCCCTCCTCACCCTCATACCATATGATCAAGAAATACGAAAAAACGATGTGAAGGGAGAGGCATTGACCTTCTCCACGGCGTCTCCTGGGTTAAACGCTATTACAACTTTAAGCGAACGACTGCTATCTGCCACGCTTGAATGAAAAGCAGTCGTGGCTGAGTGCGACCATATCGCCTTGCTCAGCCTCAGGGTCATCTTCATACGGTCACTACTGGGAATCCTTCCATTATTCTCAGTGGCTTAAGGACTGACAGCCCAGCACAAAACCTTGAGATGGTCTTTCACGACTTGAAGCCTTTGAAACAGCAACCAACTCGCATCTAAGAGTTTCGATAGAGACGGGTAACGCTAGTTGATGTCTCCTCTAAACATTAATATATTCTTTAAGGCGTAAGATTTGACAGGATTTAACTGGTTGCCCAAAGAAAATCTGTTTGATAAGGACGTGGTTTATGTTTGAACATCGGTGAACTTAAAGTCGGCATGAAAAACATTGATATTCGAGGTAAAATTGTTGAAAAAGCTGAAACGCGGGAAGTGTATTCGAGGTACGGGTTCAACGTTCATCGCGTCTCCCAGGTGCAAATCTCCGATGACTCGGGTTCGATTAAGATGATTTTATGGAACGACCAAATTGACAGCGTCTCGGCAGGCGATACGATTCAAATAGAAAATGGATATGTCAGCCAGTTCAGAGGGGTGAGCCAGTTGAATGTCCGAAAACGTGATGGAAAAATATCTGTTGTAAAAGAATAGATAGACTATACCCTCTGTAAATAACCATTAAATATTGGGATAAACTACCTCGCAACATCAAGCTTTTAACCCTTGTAGTGACCCCGTTTCTGACAGAGAGGCACCTCTTCATGGCGATGAATAGAGGCATCCGCAGTCACGGTTCAATCTTCTGTTAACGCTTGTTTCCTGAAGTTAAATCGTTGATTACGATCAATCATTCGGAGTGAGAGGTCGTCGATTGAGATGAGCTTGAGAGGCGTGACCATTCAGCAGATTTATGGATGATTGTTTCGATTCATTCTCAGTTTTCTAAAATGGTTTATGTAGTGACATCATATCCATTTCCTCTCGTCGCCTCTTGACATTAGCTAGCGCATAGTTTTTAAATATGGGATAAAAGGTATTTCTGTTATCTGGTGACGGATTAGAGTGTTAATTCGCGAAATAATCCTTGAGAACTTTATGTCCTATGAATACGCGAGAATTCCGTTAAAACCAGGACTGAACATTATTTGTGGTCCAAATGGTTCAGGGAAATCCTCTCTTCTTCTCGCAATATCCGTTGCTTTAGGACAAGCCTACACTGAAAGATCACGAAAGCTTAGTGACCTCATTCGATGGGGTGAAGATAACGCTCGGGTGACACTTGTTTTCGATAACACACCTGAACGAGGGAAGAGGCCTGTTCCGCGGTTTGACGTGGATTACTTTCGGATTTCTCGATACCTGAAGAAAGATGGGGCTTACTGGTTTGAAGTGAACTTTAAAACGGTTAACAAGAAGGAAGTCACCTCAATTTTAAATGAATTTGGCATAAACCCGGACAACATGCTCATTATCATGCACCAACGTATGATGGAGGAGTTTAGCATAACTACACTCATTCAGAGGCTAACCATGGTTGAGGAGGCTGTTGGCTTAGGTGCGTACCGACAGAACGTTTTAGAAGCCCAAGACAAGTTGACTCAAGTTCTAAGTCAGGAAGAGTCTATTAAAACCCTCATCGAAAACGCGGAGCAAACCCTTGACTACTGGAAAGAAGAATACGAAAAATACCAAAAACGAAATAATATTCTTCAGAGAAAAGTCTTTCTGGAGCGGGAGCTTGTTTGGGCAGAGCTAGTCAAGCAAGAGGCCCTAGTCACCTCGTGGCAGGAGAAAGCTGAACAAAAAGAAGCAAGCCTAGCCGACATCGAAAAGGAGGTTACCCGCACCCAAGTCTTAATCAAGCAAATTGGCAGCGACTTGAACACTCTTCGGTTTGAACAGCGACAATCCTTTTATTCCTTGATGGCGCTGGAAAAAGAGAAGACAGAACATCAAGTCACGACTAAATTAAGCAATGTAACTCTCAATAAAATTAGGGATATCAGGAACCTCAAGGAACAGCCAGACACAAATACGGGTAAAGAAACGCTGGACACGTTAGATGCTTATGTCGTTGAATTACACGCGCAAATAGCCCTGTCTCAGACAGTCCTGAAAGGTCTTGACTTCAAGACATCAACGCTTCACTCTCAATTGGCTGCGTTCGACGAAGAACGGTCTCGTACTGAACAACAATATGTGGACGAGCGGGTTCGGGAAGCTATGTTACGGTTTCAAAGCGAGGCCGCGAATAAGGAGTTGAGTTACCTGAAAGGCGAGTTGAGACGCGCTCTGAGAGAGGTGGAGGCCTTTCAACCTCGATTAATAACAGCAGGTCCCCCGATGAAAACGGTGAGAAGTCCTCAAGAGATCTATGACGACATACGCGTCGCCAGTATCCAACTCTCAACTATTGGTGAGCTCTCAGAAGACATTGAACAAATGTATTTGATGTATCTGAACGTGTTCAACGATTTGAAGCAAAAAGTAGAGGTGGTCTCCGAAAACAGGACGAGTGTGTTGAACGAGGTAGTGGAGCGAAAGAGACTATGGATTGGCATCATTAAGTCACTCCTTGATGAAGTAAGTGTTCCCTATCAAGAGTTCCTCTCCCAGCTCAACGCCACTGGAAACATCCGGTTAGTGAATACTCAAGACATAGAAACAATGGGCTTGGAGTTGACGGTGGGCTTTAAAGGAGCGGAACCCACCATTCTGGACGCTTACACTCAGAGTGGCGGTGAGAGAAGCACCGCAACCATGACGTTTCTTTTGGCGCTTCAGCAATACGTGAAATCGCCCTTCAGAGCGGTGGACGAGTTCGATATTCATATGGATCCTAAGAACCGAGAAACAATTTCTAATTTGCTCTACAAGGAAGTACGGGGAAGTCGGGAAACCCAGTATCTCACTATAACGCCAGGGCAAATTACAAACATTGATGAGGCGGTGCACGTCATTACCATTCAAAACCTTGAGGGCCGATCTGAGGTAAGCGTGGTGGAGTGATTGTTTATGAAGAGCAGTAAAGATAGGAATCGTTTGTTGAGAATTATTAGTTTGTGTGTAGCCATAGAACGGAAAGGTGGAAACCCCTTCGAAGTAGGGGTTAAAGAGGCCCTTGAAACCTTGCGAAAGTATCTTCCCCATTGGAAGGTCCTTGAGGACTTCGCTTTAGACGCCGAAACATTGAACAAAATCTCGTCCATCGTCAGCCTTCAAGGGAATTGGATTAAACATCGATCCTCCACCCTCTTCGTCGATCCTCTCCTCATCGAGTTGAAAGTTAAAATGTTGGAACCCGAAAAACTCTTACAGATTTTTCGAAGGATATGGCGCCCCGTGATCGAAATGGACCGTCTTTCCAATAAACGGGTCTTGGAGGCAATAGATTATTGGAATCGACTCCAACCCATCGAGGATAGGCTGATGAAGCTTCCTGAGCCCTCCGGTGTTCTCGATCTCACAAGTATCGAAGAACTCATTAAAGCCCGAATTATCAACGAAGAGTCCTTCACCGCCCTCCTCCAAAAGTTCTGGTTAGAGCTTAAAGAGCAGGCTAATGGAGAAAAGCGAATTCATTACTGGGACTTTATTTATGCGCCTTCATATGAGGAAACCGTTATACGGGCTTATTTAACAAGTTTTTTAGTCACCTACGGCTTTGCCACTATGGAAATAGAACCCTTAGAAGAAGAAACCTTTCTAGTACCTTACATGGAGCTAAGAGAGCTTTCCCTCAAGGAGCAGATGATTTCGTTTCCCATCTCTATCGACTACGACATCTGGAAAGAAATGGCGGAGAGGCAATAAGTTGGCTGAAAACACAGGAGCCTACGTTAGAAAAGTGAAGAGAGCGGCAAAAATCATTTTCTATAGACGACATCGACAACCGGGTGTGAAGGGCTGGGAGCTTCGGAGAGCTCTGGGAAAGGAGTATGTTAAAATCGTCGACCTCTTAAATCAACACCTTTCGAGTATAGGCTTACAAGTGAGAACCGTTTATGAGGGTTCGGAGCAGCCTCAAAATCCAACGAGTGAGCAACTTGATGGAGCCAGATTCTACATGGCCGTGAAAGAGCCTCTGACGGCATCCGACTTGGTTCTGTCTGGATGGCGTGTAGACGACGTTGCGGCCCTCGTGGTTGCCGTTTCATACATCATTTCTAAACAAGGGAAGGCCGCTCGAAAAGATATTGAGCAGATTCTCCGAGAAAAATTTCCCAAGTGGCGAGTTGAGCGCAACCTCAACCGCTACATCCGACAGGGCTACCTCAACGAAGTGGAGGACGTTCTCTACCTCGACTGGAGAGCTAGAGCCGAAATCGACCAAAAGACGCTGATCAAACTGGTTATCGGCGGCGACACAAGTAAGTCAAGCGATCAAACAACAACGACTCCCTAAGACCCCTCATACGCCTTCATATGATTTAAAGAGTTAACTCCAATCGTATTACCTATCGACTCTTTCATCGTATTACCCTGACAAAAGCCGAGGTCCAGATTTAGCAATTTTTTAGTTAATTTTTATATGATGTATCCACGTTTTTCAACAGAACTGTAACAAATATCTAAATGGTTTGGTCAAGGGTTGATTAACAAAAATAAATACTTAAAACAAAAGAGGAGATCATATAGATGGCAGATATATTTAAGACATGGGAAAGCAGTAGTCAGCCATCAACGTTTTCGAAGCTCACGAACGCCATGAGGAAGCCTCAACCCCTCAGGGAAAAAATTTCCTTCACAATCTACAAGTTAAAGGTTCAGCAGGGGCGTCTTGAACAAGCTTACCAAAGGATGCAAAAGCACTACAACGGTCTATTTAGACGATGCACAAACTCTGTTCTCGCCAAAGACTCCGCACGCGCTTCCATATATGCAAATGAGTGCGCCGAAATCAGGAAAATGTGTCAAACAATGCTCAGAGGACAATTTGCTATTGAACAAGTCGTCCTACGACTGGAGACCATTGAAGAATTTGGCGACATCGCGGTGGAAATGAATCCTGTGGCAAACGTGATAAATTCGATTAAAGGAAATCTGGCTGGTGTCGTCCCCGAAGTATCGTATAGACTTGGTGAGATTGGAAATTCAATGAACGACCTTGTAATGGATTCTGGCAGAGCTACCGCCACAAGTTGGAACGTGATTACTTCTGGAGAAGACGCTGAAAAGATCCTTGGAGACGCAAACGCTATCGCCGAAGAAAAGATGAAAGAGAAGTTCCCCACACTACCTACCACCACGTTACCAAGCCTAGAAAAATCGAATTAGTTTCCCAAGAATTGAGTAGAAAAAGAATCAAATTCACGGGTCAACCGTGGAATCCCTTTCTTTTTTAGATATTTCTATACCGGAGGATTTACATGTCAATTAAAACGGATGTAGCAAAGACAATTATAGGAGAGGTAATTCGTGACTCATACGGTCGAGTCTATGGACGAATTCTCGGGTTCTCCGTGGGCTCATCGAGAAGAGCTCCTCTCATCTGGATTGAACAAAAAACTGGCGAAGTTTCCAGTTGCCCTAGCTCGCAAATCTCTCTCGACGATGAAATGATGATAGTTAACACGTCATGGACGGTGAAGGCCACTCGTCTAAGCAACGACTTACGTGTAATCCTCCAGAAGTTATCCGTGCTAAACAAGCTCTATAACACTGGTGAAATAGTGAAAGAGGCATACGACAAAATACGTAGCCATTATGAAACGATGATTCGTTCCTTGACCCAACGCCGTCAACTTCTTTCTCAAAATGCTGAAAAGCGGTTGGAAGAATTGATTGCAACGGTTGTTCAACTCAAATTTTTATTGGCAAAGTCAAAGTTAGAGCGTTCCCTCGGATACGTTGATGAAGACACCTGCAACCTTATCGCGGACGCTCTTCGTGACAGCCTTAACCGGGCATTAACGGAGAAAAATGAAGCTGAAACCACCATAGACGCGTTGGCAGAGGTTTCAATGCCCCCAGAAACCTCTGCCCCCCCCAAGGTGAAGCGAGAGGGCGCTTCGCCAATTGTTTTACATATTAAAGAAGCAAAACTATAGTTTTCGGGGGTTAACAAAATATTCAATGTTCTTGACAATTGGAACGAGAAGAATGACCCCCTCCTCAATAAGCTGAGGCGGTGGTTCGCTCCAAAGAAAAAGATGTCTTTGAAAGAGAACATAAGCACGGCGACCTATAACCTCAAAGCCACGTTGAGCAAAATACGTCGGAACTCAACGGGATTGAAACAGAGAGACTCAAACTTCTTCAAAAAATGTATAGACGCCCAGTTAAACAACAATTATAATCGGGCGATCTTGTACGCCAACGAATGCGCTGAAATAAGAAAATTGGCGAAACTACTTCTCAGCAGCGAACTAGCTCTGGAAAAGGCAATCATTCGTCTGCAGACGATAAGCGAATTAAGCGATATTGTGGGAACCATTGTTCCCATCCTAGGAATTGTTCAAGAAACGAAGGGCCGTCTTAAGGGCGTAATTCCTTCCGTGTCGGGAAGACTGGAAGAAGTCTCCGGAATGCTGAATAGCAGTATAATGGAGATGGGATCAGTACACGCATCTGCCTATGGACTCACAAGCTTAACTCCCGAGGTGAAGACGATCCTTGAAGAGGCAAATACGGTGGCTGAAGAGGAAATAAGAGAAAAGTTTCCTGAGTTACCTCAGGAACTACATACCATCGAAGTCGACGACGCTGAAGCCAGAATCCCTATAGCTCTGACTGCTACAGGTGCAGAAATACCACTACAAAATCGAGCTTTATTGAAAAAGCAAGTCTACAGCTACATAAAAGATCAGGAAGGAAAGTTGAGCGTAGTACAATGCGCATCCTACCTCGGTGTCTTTCCAACGGACGTTGAAAAAGCGATTCTGCGGCTTAAGAACGAAGGAAAAATAATCCTAGAATAATGTGTAAGCATACCCTTCAAAAGAGGCGAAGATAATGTCCCTTGCACTAAATGAACTTGAAAAACTAGCAACGAAATCCGCTACGGAAGCAATAACCTTCGACCGACAAGGCTTAAAGGGAATGGCCATTTCAAAATATCAGAGAGCCATTGAAATCCTCACAAAATTATGCTCTCTGTATCCCAAGGCCAACCAAAACAAGGTCTATTTTGAGTACATCGGGCAATATCAAAAGCGGATTAAAGAGCTCAAGGGATTCGCGTATGAAGCGGAGTCCTGGAAAAACGAGCAAAAATACAATGGCAAGATTTTGCGAGAAAAACCCAATGTAAATTGGAAAGACGTTATCGGCCTTACAGACGCCAAACAGGCCATACGCGACTCAATCATTTATCCTTTTAAACGACCCGACTTCTTTCCCTTAGGTTGGCCACGTGGCATCCTTCTTTTCGGGCCACCAGGATGCGGGAAAACCTTGCTGGCTGCAGCAACTGCAACAGAGATCGACGCAGCCTTTTACTGTATTGACGCCGCTACCATCATGTCCAAGTGGCTAGGCGAGTCTGAACGAAACGTGTCTCAGCTTTTTGAAACTGCGAGGTTGGTGTCTGAGAACGGTCAGCCCGCCATCATTTTCATCGATGAGTTAGATTCCCTCATAGGCATTCGCTCCGAGGAAGTAGGTGGCGAAGTCCGGATGAGGAATCAGTTCATGAAAGAGATGGACGGCATCTCCGACAAGAACAAAAAACTGCATGTCTACCTCATCGGAGCAACTAATAAGCCGTGGAGCCTCGACGGACCCTTCCTCAGACGGTTTCAAAAACGAATCTTTATTCCCATTCCAAATCTGGAATCCCGCAGAGACATCCTTAAACTGTATAGTAAAAAACTTATCAACATGGGAACCGACGTAGACTTTCTTGAATTGGCCAAGCGTACACATGGATATTCAGCCAGCGACTTATATGACTTGATTCAAGGCGTCCACTTAAAGGCCGTCCGAGAATTCTTTGAATCACACAAGACCACTGACTTCAAGACTACTCTACGATCCATACAAAGGAGTGATTTCCTTACTGTTCTCAATGAGAGAAAACCAAGTATTTCCATGAACACAATAAGCCTTTACGAAAAGTGGTACGAACGATTTAAGGCACTGTAAGAATAACGTTTTTATGTCTTTTTTTTACAAGGACGCGCGCTTTACACCTGGCTTTATCAACACAAACTTGAAGATTTCAACATGCGCGAAAAGAGGGCAGAGTCAAAGATTTGTCCTCCTTCTTGACCAGATTCGAGTACTGCGTTATTACATAGGGCAACAATACGCAACGCAAGCTTAGGGTGCACCGTTTCCTGATGTGTTATTTCCACGGAGTCCCTCAAGAAGAGATTCGTTGACTCGTATCCGATTCCCGTGACTTTGACATACATGTTGTTGGCAATTTTGAGTTCAGTCATCTCGTTTTTTGTCAGGGAGCCCATCTTGTAATAGTAGGTGACTGTTGTATAACCCAAGGTTTTGAAGGAAGCTAGTTTTCTGACAATAACTCTAGTCCTAGCCATAGCGTGCGTTTTAATTATGTTTTCCTTCACTAAAAAAGAAGTGCATTTAGAGCAACATTTTCTGAAGTATAAGGTTTTGCCTTTTCTCATACATTGTTTAACTAATGTAATTGAACATTTTTTAATTTTTCTTCTCATATTTATCTACATTCTAACTGAATTAGAGCTTGTGTTCTCAATTCTGTTTTCAATGTAGTAAAAGACTTAAATTATGGTTCAATAGCAGTTTTAAAAAATGAAACAAAGCAGTGTGGTTTGAAAGAGTTGGTTTCCCCCACCCGTAATTGGCATTCTATGAAAAAAGAAGAGGTTCTTCAAACCTTGCAGAGTAGTGAGCAAGGGTTGAGTGTTGTAGAAGTCAAACGTCGACTTGATGAATATGGTCCCAATGTATTACGGGAGGAAAAGAAAAGAAGGCTTTTACAATTATTCCTTGATCAGATCAAAGACGCGTTCGTAATTTTGCTTTTAGTTGCGAGTGTAATGTCCTACATAATCGGAGAGATGGCTGATGCGATAATGATAGTTCTTATCGTTGTCATCGTAGTTGTTATTGGTTTTGTTCAAGAATATCGTTCGGAGAAGGCGTTAGAAGCTTTGAAGAAGTTAACCGCTCCAACAGCGCGGTTAATGAGAGATGGCGCGACTTTAACTGTTCCTTCCAGTGAAGTTGTTCCTGGAGACATAATTCTTTTAGAGGCAGGAGATAGGGTTCCAGCAGATGCACGATTATTAAGTATTGCCAGTTTACGGACTGATGAGGCTCCTCTAACTGGGGAATCTTCACCAGTCGAGAAATCTATAGCTGTTATTGACGAGAACGTTCCTGTAGCGGATCAAAAAAACTCGGTTTTCATGGGAACCCATACAGTCTTTGGTCGTGCACAAGCCGTAGTTACTTCTACTGGTATGAATACTGAATTTGGTAAAATTGCAGGTGCTGTTCAAGCCATGGACGAGAAGAAGACTCCTCTCAGTATAAAGTTGGATGTTTTCGCTAAAAAACTGGGCATTATAATTGTAGGCTTATGTGGTATTATCTTTCTCCTTGAAATTGTTGAACATGGTGCTGGGATCGAGGCAGTAATAGAGGGTTTTATGACGGCGATTGCGTTGGCTGTGTCTGCAGTTCCAGAAGCTTTACCTGCTTTAGTCATTGTCACTCTTGCTCTGGGTACGCGAGACCTCGCAGGAAGAAATGCAATTATTAGAAGACTTGCATCAGCTGAGACACTAGGTTCAACCACAGTTATATGTGCTGATAAAACGGGTACATTGTCAAGGGGAGAAATGACAGTACGTAAACTTTACATAAATAATCAAATAGTTGATGTTTCAGGAATTGGATACGAACCAAAAGGTGAATTCCATGCAAGTAACCTTCTAATTAATCCTCAAGAAGATATGCCCTTAACTCTCCTCCTAAGGATCGGAGCATTATGTAACGATTCGAATTATGATGGAAAGACGATTCGAGGAGACTCTACCGAAGGTGCATTAATCGTAGTTGCAGTTAAAGCGCAAATGAACGAAAGTGTACTTAGAGCACAATATCCTCGTGTGGATGAGCTTCCTTTCAGTTCCGAAAGGAAACTCATGACAACTATTCACAGTACACCTAAGGGTAGAAAGATAGCATATGTGAAAGGGGCTCCTGAAGTAATAATAAAAAAATGTACACACATTATCGAGGATAATACTGTAAATAAGTTTACTACTGACAAAAAAAACGAGGTCTTAAAAAATAATGAAAGCTTAGCTTCTCAAGCTTTCCGCATGTTAGGCATGGCATATAAAGACCTACCCGATAACCTTCAAGACTTCACTGAGAAAATTGTGGAGAACAATCTGGTTTTTGTTGGTTTAGAGGCTATGATTGACCCCCCAAGGGAAGAAGCAGCTAAAGCAATTGCCATGTGCAAACAAGCAGGAATTCGAAATGTTATGATTACCGGAGATCACAAATTAACAGCTATGGCTATCGCTAAAGAACTTGGAATGATGGATGACAAACACAATATCGCTTTAACAGGCGCAGAATTAGAAAAGATGAGTGATGAAGAGTACGACAAGATAGTAGACGATGTAGTAGTATATGCCCGAGTCTCTCCAATGCATAAACTCAAGATAGTTGAAGCTCTGAAGAAGAAAGGTGAGATAGTAGCGATGACTGGGGATGGAGTAAATGATGCCCCAGCTCTCAAAAGAGCAGATATCGGCGTTGCAATGGGTATCACCGGAACTGATGTGAGCAAAGAGGCTGCTGATATGATCCTTGCGGATGATAACTATGCGACTTTAGTCAACGCGGTGGAAGGAGGTAGAAGTATTTATGATAACATTCGAAAGTATATCAGATTTTTACTCTCATGCAATTTCGATGAACTTCTAGTGATAGGTGCATGGACCATTGCAGGTTTTCCCCTTCCTTTACTCCCAATTCAAATTCTCTTTATTAATCTAGTCACGGATGGGCCTCCAGCAATTGCTCTAAGTGTAGACCCTCCTGCAAAAGATGTTATGAAAAGACCGCCTCGTAATCCAAAAGCAGGAATATTCCATGGAATGTTTGTCTTTATGCTCGTTTCATTTCTCGTTCAATCTGTAGGAAGTTCAATCTGTTTTGCGTATGGAATGTTCATACTTAATGATTACACAAAAGCAACAACTATGACCTTTCTACAAGTGGCTTTTTTCGAATTGTTTGTCTTGTGGAATTGTCGCTCAGAAACAAAGTCGGTTTGGAGATTAGGTCGAGATAACCTGAAAAATAAATCCTTTGTACTCAGTGTGGTAGCATGTTTTATCTTCACTCTTTGCTTACCCTATATACCGATCTTAAGCTCTGCATTCCATATCGTTCCATTAACCATAACGGAGCTGGGTCTAGTTCTCTCCTTATCTAGTTTAGGTCTATTTATCCTTCCAGAACTATTATTTGGAAAAAAATTCTTACGATGGACATAAACACACAATTCTAACAGATAACTAATACAAATTACAATACTAGTACTTCTTAGGGATTTGAAGTTTTGATGACACAGAAACGGGGTTCAGCAAAGTTTCAGTGGATAAATGTGGTCAGTGAATCCTTTACATGATTTTTCTCAATAGAGTGTGCGCGTAAACCCTCGTCACCTCTTCGTGGATACTGGTAAGATAAGATCAAGGGAGCCTCTGTCGTTGGGTTAACCTCTTTTTTCAGCAAGACTAGGATTCATAGATTGTGGAAACGAATAGAGCTGTTTGAGTCTTGGGCTCTACGTGGAAACGATCGATGTTTTTATGAATAGAATACGTGTTGCAACCTTTTACCCCTCTTTATATATTACATTTACGAAATAAAGATATATGACCTTGAAAGTGTTATTGCGCACTATTATTTGAGTTCCGTGGACTATGTGGGAGTTGTGGCACGATGGTTTTTGAGACTTGGTTAATTGCACCGATTGCTTCTCTAATTTCAATAGCTTCTGGCTTAATTCTTTTCCGTTACGTTAACAATAAGGACAGTGGTACGGGTAAAATGAAGGAGATTGCAGAGGCAATACAGGAAGGTTCCCGATCCTTCTTGAAGACCGAATACCGTTATTTAGGTGTATTCGTGGCTGTCATGACCCTCGTCCTCTCGTTGTTCCTCAGCCTGAAAATCGGTGCGGCCTATGTTTTCGGCGCCATCCTCTCCTCACTCGCAGGAGTAATTGGCATGGAAATCGCGGTTCGAGCGAATGTTAGGACGGCACACGCAGCTGACAAAAGTGGTCTCATCAGTGCATTTCTCATTGCATTCCGAGGAGGCGCCGTGATGGGCTTAATGGTCGTCGGCTTGGCGCTTTTGGGTATAAGCGTAATCTATGGCCTGACTGGTGATCCTGAATTGGTTCTGGGGATGAGTATTGGCGCAAGCACCCTCACATTATTCATGAAAGCAGGCGGGGGGATCTTCACGAAAACGGCGGACATTGCTGCTGACCTCGTTGGAAAAGTCGAACTCGGTATACCTGAGGATGATCCACGAAACCCCGCGGTGATTGCTGATAACGTTGGGGACAACGTTGGTGACTGCGCGGGTTCAGGAGCTGATTTGTTTGACTCGTACGTTGCATCCGTAATGGCTGCCATGATTTTGGGTGGCGCTTCACCACAGAGTTACCTTGAGGTTCTTCCTCTAGTCTTCTCTGGTTTGGGCATCATTTCATCGATAATAGGTATCCTCGTTGTGAGGCTGAAGCGGGGCGGGAACCTCGGATGGACCCTGAACCTCAGCACCTACATCACGTGCGCTGTCTTCGGCCTGTTTACCTTAGGCGCAACCCTCTTGTTCGGATATGACCTCCGGATCTGGGGAGCAACGATAGCTGGTTTGGTGGCGGGAATAATCATCGGCTTGACCTCCGACTATTTCACATCCATTGATCGCTCTCCCGCAATCAAGACGGCTGAATCCTCACAGGCGGGGGCTGCAATCACGATATTAACCGGGTTCTCTTACGGGTTGATGAGTGTTTTTCCAGCCCTTCTGGGTATAGGCATTGCATCTGCCGTCGCATACTCTCTTTACGGTCTCTACGGCGTTGGGATGAGCGCTGTAGGCATGCTTGCGATTGCTGGGACGATTATAGCCGGGGACGCGTATGGCCCCATTGGAGATAATGCCAAGGGTATAGCTGAGATGTCAGGACTGGGCGAGGTGGTTGTCGAAATAACTGATAAGATCGATGCAGCGGGGAATACTACTAAAGCGATTACCAAGGGCTTCGCCATCGGAGCCGCGGGTCTGACCGCCTTGGCGTTACTCGCGTCCTATCAGGAAATCGTTGAAACGTTAACGGGAAAAGTTATCACCTTCGACCTGATGAATCCCCTCGTGATGATGGGTATTTTAATTGGCATGGCCATCCCAGTCGTCTTCTCCGCCATGATTATCAAAGCGGTTTCGAAGAATGCTGACAGGATGATTGCGGAGGTTCGCAGGCAATTCCGTGAGATTCCGGGCATCATGGAGGGGACGAGTAAGCCTAATTACGCCGCCTGCATTAGTATCGCAACGAAAGGCGCTCTCAGGGAGTTGATGCCCCTCATCATTTTTTCCATAGGAGCCACGCTCATTGTCGGCTTCGTCGCGGGCATACACGCCCTCGCTGGCTATCTAAGCGGTGCCATCTTCAGCGGCTTTTTACTGGCTATCCTGATGTCGAACGCAGGGGGCCTTTGGGACAACGCCAAGAAATACGTAGAGTCAGGCTTCTTCGGTGGAAAGGGATCAGACGCTCACAAAGCGGCGGTGATTGGGGATACAGTGGGTGACCCGTTCAAGGATACTGCTGGTCCGTCGTTGAACACGCTTGTCACGGTGATGTCCCAGATTTCTATTCTCTTTGCGCCCTTGATCATAACCTATGCCCTCATCACTCTTTGATGGACTCAACGTCATGTTACACCGTAAGTTTTCTTTAGAAGAAAAACCTTCTTTGATGCTGCGTTAACTTAGACCTCGTCATCTTCAACGTCCTCAAGAGCTCCCTGTCTCCACTTCGTCTCTCCCTTATTCTATCATGAGTTTATGCTCTCCCATTTTAGCTCGACAAATACTGGATAATGCTTACACTCTTCTTGAGTCTCAGCAGCCTACGATTTTAGTTACGGTCTTGACGATGCTATAACGCTTTTAGGACCGAGGCAATTGCCTGGATGATGGGCAAGTGTGTCCATCCTAAGAACACTCGTGAATACCGGAATCCTGCTGCACGTCTCAGGATGGTTCGATCGCCGATTTGGCAGTAGCCTTCCACGAAGTTCAATACGAAGTCTCTGAGACCGTTGGTGAACTTCGATCCGAAATGCCCTGAAAAGTACAGGAATTCAGCCACATCCCACGTGGGGTCTCCCCTTCTCTCGCCTTGCTCCAAATCGAGAACATAGATTTGGCCATTTTTTCCGATGATGAAGTTCTCAGGTTTACAGTCTCCTATGACGACGTTTAACGAGTGAATTGTCGCGATAATTTTTCCCAACTCAATGGCCAAACCCTTCTGTTGATCGGTGAGCTCTTCTACCGAAAAGGCTTCTTCCAGAAAGTCTAGGGCGGAAGCGCCCTCAATATATCTTTCAACGAGCACGCGGTCCTTGATGCTGATTGCAACAATTTCTGGAACTAAGATGTTATTTTCAGCGAGTAGTCTATTGATTCCATATTCGTTGGCGAGGCGGGCTTTTCCCGAGAGCGAAAAGACCTTTGTGCCATAGGCCGCTATGTTGAGCATGAACCACTTGAAGGTGTACCAGTTGGTAAACTTCTTTACGACGAGTTTTTCATCGTCAAGAGTTATGGAGTAAACTTCGTTCAAAGAGCTGGAAAGGGGGTTGACGTCAACGTTTTTCTCATTTCGTAGCTTCTGGACGAGCTCGACTATTGTGCTCTCTTCGTTCAGGCACATCAAGCCTTTATCTGTTTTCAGGAACAGAAAGTTTTTTGGGTCCTCAATTCTCTGTCGTTTGAAGGTAGTCTGTAGCTCTCTTTTGATTTTTGACGTTAACTCCATTGCGAAGACATCTAACTTGACTCTTCCCGCTTTACCATGGGTGATATAGGCAGAGAGGGCGCGTCTGCTGAAATCCACCAGGTTCACCACTTTGTTGTAGGTTTTGGATGAAAGGATTATGTCCACGTATTCGTTTTCAAAACGGATGGCTTCTCCCTCTATCCGGATGAACTTCGAGGTTGCCAGTTCCTTCACGGCCCTCTTATATCCTTTGAGAATGGCCGTCATGTTTTTGTCTCGTAAGCCCTCTCGAAGCATATTGATGTAACTGTATCGTAACGGAGGATATCCTCGCGACCGCTTTCGCATTCTTGCGAGAACAAGGTATTCCAGTCTGATGACTAGGCCTCTTGCCAACTCTTCATATTCAATCACAAGATCCTCTAAATCCTCTTCCGCAAAGCGTTTTTTTATCTTGACTTCGATGTCTTCCAGGTACTCCGTGTTTAGAATGGGTGTGTAGGGGCTAATCAGTCTTCCTGCGATAAAATCTCCGAAACTTCCCTTCTCCGCATCTAACTCCAATGCCTTCTTGTCTACTATTAAAAGGGCTAGTTGATTATCATCGACTTTCTCGTAGGAATACTTTACCCCATTAGCGTACTCGGAGAGGATGAGGAGTACATCATAATCGCTGTCCTCTCGCGCATAGCCACTGACCCGTGAACCATAAAGGCAGATGGCTTCGATATGGTCTTTACCAGCGACTCTACTGCAGGCGTCGAGGATGACGCGGTGCACTCCTTTTTCCGTCATATCGTTCTCTCAGGTACTTCATGCCTCCTCAACGAAATAAGTCTATTTATTTCTATGAA
>JAZFSF010000156.1:0-3491 GCA_036446055.1 Bathyarchaeia archaeon
ATTTTAACTTAATTTCTCAATCATTGAATAACATTAACCGATTAACATCTACAGAAGCTAAATATTTTTGCGTCATTTTTCAAGAAAAATAAAAAATCGAGGAAACATCATAACTTACATACAATCAACGAGATAGTAACGATAGGACCCCTCCCCCCCAGCCTACAGGGGGATATAAGTAGCCCGTCCACACTCGTTCTTTGTAACTTTCCACATCTTCTGCTTAAAAATCTGGCAACTAACGGGATGAGCGCTGAGCCATGGTGAGAAACAGAAACGTTGATCGAGACGTAGAGAAAGGACTGGGTGGAGCAGGCAAGCTCAAGATTTTACGTTTGTTACTGCAGAACCCCGATCACGCTTTCACCCGATACGAGATCGGGAAGACTGTTCCCAACGACCCAGTCTCCATACGAAACAACCTCAAAACTCTCATCCAGATCGATTGGGTGACTCCCTACCACGTGCACCACCTCAGTAAATACGCGATTAATATGCGTCATGAAACTGTTAAACGACTCGCCGTTTTTCTTCGGGACATCCGGTACCTCTAACACACAAGAAGAGACGAAAGCTAAATGCTTCTTCGTTCAACTTTAATTGGCTATGACCGCTCTTCTCTGAATAATTTTCATGCTGTTCTTTTTTTAGTTAGCAAATCCTCTAAGGAGTTGTCGTCAGTTGATTGTTTAGCGCTGCTTTCGCAGCACTCTTCCAGCCAGGGCTCCTGTGTGTTCTCCCTTCTCTAGGGTCACTTGGCCGTTTACCAGGATGTACTCGATGCCCTTTGGATACTGGTGTGGGTGATCGTATGTGGCTTTATCTCCAACCTTCTTTGGGTCGAAGATAACGATGTCGGCCCAGGACCCTTCCCTCAGTAATCCCCTATCCGTGAGGCCAAGTCTTTGAGCGGGAAAAGAAGTCATCTTCCTCACGGCTTCTTGAAGGGTTAAGACTCCTTTTTCCCTGACGTATCTGCCCAAGATTCTTGGATATGTTCCATAACATCTTGGGTGAGGTGTTCCAACAAAGAGATCTCCGTGTGGTGCGAGGGCCCAGCCGTCTGAGCCTATCACCATAGCAGGATGTTTTAAGGCTCTAATGGTCACCTCTTCAATGAGTTGGTGTCGATACACCTGCATTGCGACTCCTTCGTTTTCAAGGATTAAATCGCAGTAGGCATCGACCGGATGCACCCCCTTAGATTTAGCCACCTCCATAATCGATTTTCCTTCATACCTCTTACTCTCTGGACTCCTGCAAACCGCCACATGCAGTAGATTCCAATCGATCTCTTTGAGGCCTCTCTTGAGCTTCTCTCGAACTTTTAACTTCTTTATCCTCTCAAAAAAAATTCTTACCCCTCCCTCAAAGAGCCAACCGCCTTCGAACTCTTGGAGCTGAGCGTCCAGAGAGCCACAGCCACCATCATAGGGGTAAGCGTCAAAGGTGATGTCTAAACCTTTATCTCTAGCCTCTTCAAAAACGCTTAATGAGGTAGCTAGGCTCCACTGGTAGTGGAGTAAATGAACGGGTACCCCTGCTTCTCTGCCTATCTCTATCGCTTCTCTAACTGCTTTTAAGTCTGAGCCTCTCGTGTGAGTGGTGTAGACTCCTGAGTGTTTAGCCGCAACTTTGCATAGCTCTATTATTTCTTTGGTGTCAGAGTAGATATTGGGGACGTAATCAAGCCCACTTGAGAGGCTAAAAACTCCATCCATAAAGGCTTGGTCGACGAGTGCCTTCATCTTCTCCATTTCTTCCAATGTGGGGCTGGTCTTGTTGAAGCCCATGACGGCTATTCTAATCGTTCCGTGACCAACGAAGGGCGCCACGTTTAATCCCAGCCCTGTATTCTCAAGCTTCGTCAAGTACTCGCCATACGTGCTCCAATCCATAGGTACTTTGATGCCGTGGGCGTGATATGCGAAGTACTCTTCTAACTCCTCTCTATACTCATCGCTGATGGGTGCTGGAGATTGTCCGCAGTTGCCTATGCAAACCGTCGTAACGCCCTGGTGTATGTAGCTTTCAGCACGCGGATTCACCAACAACGTTAAGTCAGAGTGGTTGTGGTAATCGATGAAGCCAGGAGCAACAATCATTCCAGCGGCATCGATGACTTTCATCCCTTCCTCTTTAACTCTTCTTTTCATCTCCACAACTCTTCCATCCCTTATGCAGAGGCAGGAGTTAAACCAAGGATTCCCCGTTCCGTCGATTATTCTACCATTCTTTATGATCACTTCAAACGTCAACATAAGACCTCATGAAAAGAGTGTTACCACGGTTTTTATGAAAGAATATCTCTGTTTTTGAGTTGTTAACCTTCCCTTGTAGCCGTTCCATACGGAGGCATACCCCTCTCTCTCAACTCGTCGTCATATTCGTCATTGTAATTTTTCTTCGTTGGAATTAACTTGACTTTGAAAGTCACGTTTCCGTGAGTGTAATGTCCTTTTTTTAGGTACCATTCCACAGGCAAGTTTTTACAGGTGAGATATCCCTGACCGTCCTCTCCCGCTATACCTAGCTCGCTAGGAGGAACACCTCTGCAAAGGCTGCGGAAGTAAGGTGCAACATCAATTAAAAAGGGGTAGCAATTCGCACTACCAGGGCAGTCCTCCCGATATCTGACGAGGCAGTCATCGGTCCTCCATATTAAGCATTCATCGATTATTACTTTGCTTCCAACTTTATACACCGGGCAAAAACCAGAAACATCGACGCACTCCAAAACCGTTACATATTTTCCAGACATTGAGACACACTTCCCTAACTCATTTTTTAATTGGCGTTGATTCACAGCTCACGATGACGTATCCCTCACCGTGAGGCGGACCGGCCCTAGGACATTTCGTCTTTTCATTGGAATAATCAAAACCTCCAAAGGATTGCCAGTAATCCAAGTGTTGCTTAGCCATGTATTCGTGTATTAGAGTGCTTAAAAGCTGAAGACACACGGCATCTGTCTCTGCTAAGTTAATCACACCATTCTCCATGACTATTTTTTCACCGCCCTCATATATAGGGCACTCACCATACACGGATTCGACCTTGGCAACGAGCTTATACTTGGCATTAAAACACAACTCATAATCACCATGACAAAAAAGAGAAGTCGAAGTCTTATATTAAATTTAGTGACGAACATGAAAGAAGCGATTTCAGACGTGGATTAGCTAGCTAGTGGTGATGAATTTCAATTGAAATCTCCCCTATCTTCAAATTATTAACGTACCAATCAGGAAACGAAATGTTCAAAGTTTATCGAAACCTCTGCATTTAGAACGTAAATAGCATTGTCTCAGATTATCACCATCTTTTTTTCCAGACTGTGAGAACTCGTAGATGGCGTCCACAACCTTAACTGCTCTTAACGCATTGTTGATAGAGTTCACTGAGGAACGGCATTCTCTTATGGACTCTCTATACAGCCATCCATGAGGCTGGTGAACACCTACAAAAGCCAGCCTGAACTTGGATTTCAT
>JAZFSF010000157.1:0-2521 GCA_036446055.1 Bathyarchaeia archaeon
ATTGGGTGCCCGGAGGAGATTAAACATCAAGGTCTAATATATCCGCCGTTAATTTTAGCTAGAAGTTAAAATGTTTATTTTACGTGTTAAGTCGTTAAAGCCGTTTGTAGTATCTACATTATGTTTATATATTTAGGCTAGCCTAAACATTCTTGTTATGATCAGCAATAGTGTGGAAGAATATTTAGAAGCTATATACAAATACAATGAAAATGGAGAAGCCGCAAAGACTACAGGATTAGCTAAAAAACTAAATGTCTCTCCACCCAGCGTCACCGAGATGATTAAGAAACTCGCTGATAGAGGCTTCATTGAATACGAGCCTTACAAAGGTTCAGTCTTGAAGGGGAAAGGGATGGCCCTTGCGCAGAGGGTTGTTAGAAAACATCGCCTCCTTGAATGCTTTCTCCAAGACTTTCTCGGACTGAAACGTGAAAAGGTTCATGATGAAGCTTGTGAGCTTGAACATAGCCTTTCTGATGAAGCAACTACCGCGCTTTGCAAAGCTCTTAATTCTCCTAAAACTTGCTCCGATGATGAAAAACCTGTTCCTCCATGTTTAGAAGATGTTTCCGATTGTACGCAGTGTGTAGAGAAAGAAGAGAAAGAAACCGGTAAAGTAAAGCTTGTGACCCAGCTTTCAAATCTAAAGTCTGATGAAGAAGGCGCGGTGACCTTTATAAGGTGTGGTAAACAGGCCCGTCAACGTCTTCTTGATATGGGGTTAACTCGTGGCGCGAATCTTCGAGTATTAAATGCAGCTCCATTTCATGGTCCCATAGAGGTCGCCATCCGAGGAACAACCCTTGCAATTGGCAGAGGTTTGGCAGAGAAGGTATTTGTAGAAATCGACGAAAATAATCTCACCTATAAACCTCACCCACATGGTCCACACCATGACCGCAATCTTAGAGGCTAGTTTCGTTGAACAATTTACGCCCTAATATCAATAACTTGATTAAGGAAACGGATAAGGGCGAAAACTTGAATAAACGGCTTAGAGTTGCTCTTGCGGGTAACGCGAATGTAGGCAAAAGCGTTATTTTCAATCAGCTTACTGGGCTTCATCAACATGTTGGTAATTGGCCTGGTAAAACGGTTGAGCGTGCTGAGGGAACGCTCAAGTTTGAAGAATATACTGTTGACATAATCGATCTCCCAGGCATCTACAGTCTCTCAACCTATTCCATCGAGGAACTTATCAGTCGCGAGTACATCGCCGTCGAGAAGCCCGACGTGCTCATAAATGTCGTTGATGCTTCTGCTCTCGAGCGTAACCTATTCTTCACTCTCCAGCTGCTTGAGCTTAATCCGCAGATGGTTATAGCACTTAACCAGGTTGATGTCGCGGAAAGCAAAGGTATCCACATCGATTCCGAAAAATTATCCGCGTTCTTGGGAGTTCCGGTTATATCAACTGTGGCAACAAAAAATATTGGTATATCAGAGTTGATTGCTAAGGCTATAGCTGTCGCAAATGAGAAGCAGAGGCCTTCGACTGCTATCAACTACGGTCTTGAAGTCGAGAAACATATCAAGCAATTAACGATTGCACTACAAGATGTTGAGTCGTCTTATCCAAAAAGATGGCTTGCTATCAAGCTGCTAGAGGAAGATGACGAGATTAAGCGAATGATTGATGTTAAAAATCCCCTCATAAAAGAGTTAGAAGGAAAAATAAAACTGGAAATAGAGGAGATTCATGGACACGATGCACCCAGTATCATGGCCTCCGAACGCTATACCGTAGCCAATAAAATTGTTGGTGAGGTCTCTAAATATCTTATACCTAAGACAACCTTAAGCGAACGATTTGAGAGGGCGACCACACACTCGGTTTTCGGCTACGTCTTCTTGTTGGTTGCAATTACTGCTATTTTCTATAGTATTTTCGCTTTTGGGAACTACTTCTCCGGTCTCCTAGACCAATGGTTCGGGACATTAAAGGCAGCGTATGACGCTTTTTTTCCAGGGCCTTTAGCCGCCTTCATCTGGAACGGTGTGATTGAAGGGATTGTAGCAGGCGTCACAATAGCACTGCCTTACATCATCCCATTCTACTTTATCCTCTCCATACTTGAAGATTCAGGATATCTAGCAAGAATCGCTTTTCTCATGGACTCAGCGATGCATAAGATTGGACTTCATGGAAAAGGCATTATACCCCTAATGCTCGGCTTCGGCTGCAACGTCCCTGCCTGCCTTGGCTGCCGTATACTGGAAACGAAAAGAGAGCAACTCATCTGCGCTTTTGTAACGAGCCTAATTCCCTGTTCCGCGCGCACCGTGGTGATTATGGGGCTTGTAGCGGAATACGTAGGATTTGAATGGGCCATCGCCCTCTACATCATCGACTTCGCTATTATTTTAGTCCTCGGACGTCTTGCCTTCAAGGTAGTTCCCGGTGAACCAGTGGGCTTAATCATGGAGATGCCGGCATATAAGCGTCCAACATTGCGTGTCACTGTCAGTAAAACCTGGTTAAATCTAACAAGTTTCGTCAAGATAGCTTTCCCCTTTA
>JAZFSF010000158.1:0-8174 GCA_036446055.1 Bathyarchaeia archaeon
CTTCCCTTGAAGAAGCAGGTTTTGACGTAAAGGTCGTGGATTTAACCTTTTCAATGGAAGAGAAATATGATATCAACAAAGTCACAAAAGCGATACTTAACCTTGAACCTAGAGTTATCGGAATCTCCTCCTTCACCTCAACGATCACAAGCGCATACAAAATCGCTAACGCCGTAAAGAAAGAACAGAAGGAAACTCCGATAGTCATCGGAGGCCCTCACGCATCAGCTCTTCCTCACAGAACCCTAGATGAATGCTCTGCTATAGACGCTGCAATCATAGGCGAGGGAGAATATGTCTTCCGAGATTTTGTCAAGTTTCTCTTAAATGATGAACTTCAAAGCAAGCCAGCAGACCTGAAAGGAGTCGTCTTCAGAAGAGGAAACCAGCTCTTTGGAGACCCGAAACCTGTATATATAGAGCATCTAGACAGCCTCCCATTTCCAGCAAGGCACCTATTTGATCTGAAGAAATACGCTGAAAGCTCAAGTTACTTTAACGCAAAAAAGTTTCCCGTAACATCCATCATGACATCCAGAGGATGCCCATACTCTTGTTTATACTGTTCAAGAACCAGTAGTGGACGCCGCTTTCGCGTGAGAAGTCCAGAGAACGTAGTTCGTGAACTTGAGCAGTTGAAGAAAGCTGGCTTTAACGAAGTTCAAATAGTGGATGACGACTTTACGGAGGATCGTCTTAGAATTCTTGAACTCTGCAGACTGATAAAGAATAAGAGACTGGATATGAGCTTCAACCTACTTGGTGGGATACGGGTTGATAAAGTCGATGAAGAGCTCCTCAAAAGAATGTATGATGCAGGGTGCTACGTCATTCATTTTGGCGTCGAATCAGGGGATGACCAAGTCTTAAAATACATTAGGAAAGGAATAACTGCTAAACAGATTAAGAAAGCTATTCAGCTGGCAAAGAGAATAGGATACAAAGTCATAGTATACGTGATTGTAGGCCTGCCTGGAAGCTCCATCGAGTCGGAAAAGAAAACAATAAGTCTACTTCAAGAATGTGGACCAGATGCCACAAGGGTTTCAATATGCACTCCATATCCAGGCTCCACCCTTTGGGAGACGATGAAAGACCAATTCAAAGGAGTTGCTTGGGATAGATATAATGAATCGGATGTTTCAAACCCGATTTATATATCGGGTGATCAGACTAAAGCTCAGCTTCAAATCTGGATGGACATGGTGGGCGTTGAATTAATGTGAAACTAACGGCTCGCTAGTTAAAACCACAATTTATATGACGTCTATAAAAAGCTGGCCAGTAGGTAAATGGTGAGATAGAATCATTAAAAATTTTTTCAAAGCGTTTGTAGGGTTCCTTATGCTTGAGACCGCCTTGTTAGTTGCTGCCTTAACGCATCATAAAAGCGTTTACTTAATTCAAGGATCTGTGCTTCTGATAAGAGGTTAGTCTCATAGCCTAGAATAGAGGACGGGGGTAATCCTACAGAGATTCTTTTGAAAAAATCGTAGTAATCAAGAAATTTCGTAAATTTCAAAGTGAGACCATATTTTTCGGGATTTAGAAATTGAGGGCTGCAAGGCTCGAGACTGGATGGGATGCAATACATGTCCAATACCATAGGATATTGTTCAACTATCTTTTTAGCCACCTTGATTGTATCGTCGAAGTGATTTTCAGTCTCCCCTGAGAGGCCTGAAGAGAAGGCAAGCTCAATCGGTATCAATTCTTCTTTAGCATTGCTAAGCCAACGAAATAATTCCTCATTGCTGTAGCTGTAGCCTGTGTTTAAGTTCCTTACTTTTTCGGAACCTGACTGAATAGAATGGATGATTGAGGAGTAGAGTGGATTAAAGGTGCGTCTGAAGTCCTTAAGAAAGTCTTTACCTGAGATGTCCCAGGATTCGAACTGGCATCCAAGGTCTATTTTTTCCTTTCGAATCATGGCAAAGAGTTCTTTATGGTAGTCTCGTTTTTCTGGATCGGGATCAAAGCCTATGTAAATGGAAGAAATCTTCATTTCCTCAAACGTGACTAGTTGTTCAATGACCTTCTCTTTTGACAGAAAAATTGGGGCGTCAAGGCCTGTTAGGAGTTGTTGGGCATCCTTTCCTCCTCCACAATAGACACAATTCATTGAGCAACCTCGTCCTAGGCAAGGGTATGCAAGCCTGTTAAGGTTGGAGTGGCCTAATTCTACGGAGAGAGAGAGTTGCATGTATTTATCAAAGTTTTCTAGTAGGCTGAAGTTTGAAAAATTTAGTTGGTTTAAGTCGGACTCGTCTGCTATGTATCTTCTTGTGCTTTGTTTTAACGCATTTTCCTGTCTGTACATTAAGTTGGGTATTTTTTCAAAGTTTTCGTTAGAATGATTTTTACACTTATATTTTACCAATTCGAGGAGGGGGATTTCAGCGTCGCCACGTATCACTGCATCGATGCTGTCAAATCGAGTTAAAATTTCTTCAGCGAAAAAAGACGCAGTGAATCCTCCTAATACGACCAAGGCATTAGAAGATTGCTTAACAATCTCAGTGATTCTTATTACATCATATGAATGAACGTACCAATGTAAATCAATTCCCACAACGGATGGATCATATTTTTTCAGAAGAGACTCTATACTGAAATTCCTGTCATATGATTCTTCAACTCCAGTATGGATTATTCTAGCGCCATATCCTTCTTTATCGAGTAAATTCGCTAGAGCCGTGGTTCCAACCGGTAAAACCAGGTAGGCGAGTTGATCAACTCCTGTTGGTTGAGGCGGCTTTTTCATGTGTGTTGTGGGATGGATGAATAAGCAATCAATCTTCATTAGAAATTAATTCACCCTTTTCTGAAGTAGTTTGATAGTATGAACCTTTCTGAAGTCGTATTGCATTAAAAAAGATTTCATACGTGACTGGTTGTCGGTTACATTGCCGATTTGTAATATTTTTAATCCGTTTTCTTTCATGGAGTGGGAGGCGTGAAGCAAGAGAGACGTATATAAATTTATATCGTCTCCGCGTAAGCCCCAGTCTATGATTTTCCCGTGTGTAAAAGAGTAATTCTCAAAAACATAATTGAATACAAGCGGCACGGGTAGATTATACTCTAAGGAGGGTTCGAATAAATTCGGAGTCCATCTGAAATAACCAACTAGTTCACCTTTACTAAACCATCGAGTTCGCTTATAGGCAGCAGAGACAATGTCTTTAGAGAGGGGGTTAAAAAACGCGAAGTAGGGATCGCTATGGGAAAGAGTGTACGCTTTTGCTGGATAATTATCTATTTTGGCGTTAAGCAAATTAAACTCGGATGGTGTAAGGCTTTTTATTTGGAACTGAGAAGAAGTAGTGTGATCTTCTTGAGCTCTCTTCTCGATTTCGTTTATGCTTTGTTCGTAGCAATGGATTTTACTTTCTTCCTGAAACCCATGTGATTGAAGGAGAGATAGATCATTATTTTCTACGGATATCTTCCGTAAATCATAGGAAAAATTGGATAAAGAGGTGGGAAAAGCAACATAAGAAGCGACTTCGTGAAATTCCATTTCAATAAATTTACAACCACCATATTTTGCGAGTTCATCAGCTTTTGTAATTAAGAAATTGATGAGGGGGGCGCTGTCAGATCTATTTAGCCAACAGGGATGGGTTAGGAAGAGTACGAGTTCGTCGTTATCGTTAACGTAGAAAAAGCATAAACTGAAGATCTTATCAATTATTTTGTTGTTCGAAGTTACTTCAGAGACTGTTAATGGATAGAATCTTGGAAGAATTCTTCCATGGTGATTAATCGCTCCTTGAATTGCTCCAACCAGAAAAGAGCCGAGATTAGGTCCAGTGTAAACAAAGGGACTTTTCTCAAGTACTTCCAAGGGTAAACGAGTATCTGCTTTATACGTCAACTTATTCTCCAAGATATACAGAGGTTACTAAACAATTAACCTTTTGGAAATCTGAACTAAACTACACTTAGTACAAAATTGTATCAAACTAACCTGACTAATTATAGACAAGAGCGTAGCAGTCTACATAGCACATGATAATGCAAACAAGTTATTACGTATGTTCCTTAACGTCTCAGACCGCAATATTTTTGTTAAGGATCACTGCGTGGCATGAATATGGATCTATGTAGTCAACATACTTGTCTTAAAGAAAATCGAATAAATCATATTCGTGAAAATCTATGGTCTTCGTTGAAAAGTAGAACCCTAAAAAAAGGGAAAGATTGGGTAAGTCTTACAACTTACCAGGTTGATATCCTTTAGGAATGCGTGTGCTTATCCGCTCTGTTTCGTGGCTCGTGATCACTTCAACCATGGCGGGCTGTCCTGCGTTGACTGCTTTGATTCCTCGCTTTAACGCGGGAATTATATCATCTGGATCTTCAACTCTTTCAGCATGCCAACCTAAGCCTTCAGCTACTTTGGCGTAGCTTATGATGGAACTCGGTGAAACGATGTTTAATCCGATTCGTCCTAGACCGCCTGTCTTCTTTGGTCCATAGACCGCGTAACCAGAGTTATTGCTTACAACAGTCAAAATGGGTAGTTTTTCTCTCAGTGCAGTTTCCATCTCCATAGCATTATGGCCCATCCCAGCGTCTCCAACCCAGTTCACAGAGAGCTTCTCAGGCCACATGAGCTTCGCAGCCATAGCTGATCCCCAGGAGAAGCCAAGATTTGTTGTGTGACCCCATCCCATGTAGCTTCTTGGAACCAAGGATTCCCAGATAGCAGTTAACTGCTCACGAGGATTACCGGCTTCATGGGTTATCACCAGATTCTTTCTGTCAAAGGTATCCATCATGTCCCAAACGACCCGATACGGGTTGATGGGCTTGTCGTTTGAAGTGAGTTTGGGCAGCCACTTTTGCAACTGAAGTGCTTTTTCCTGTGCAATTTCTTTCTCAAGTTCTTCGTTTTTCCTGACGCCAGCACCGTTAGTCTGCTTCTTGACTTCCTCAATCAGTTGTCGCATAACCAATTTCGAGTCGCCTATGACAGCGTGGTTTACCGGATGATAGAGGTTTACATCGTATTCGCCAATGTTGCAGATGATAATGTTTTTTCCAGCAGGTACGGGTGGTCCGAATGCGCCAGACATACTTGTGCCAAGACCGAATACGAGATCGGCTCTCCCTAGGCACAACCAAAGAGCTCTTCCTCTCATTCCCAGTGAGAGAGGATGATTCTCTGGAAACGCACTCTTACCCTTCATACTCGTGATGACAGGTACTTGAACGAGGTTCACGAGCTCTTTAAGTTCTTCACAGGCATCTGCTTGAAGTACTCCATCTCCTACATAGAAGACAGGTACCTTAGCGTTAAGAAGGGCTCGAACAGCGACTTCCACGTCGCGAGGATTCGCCTGGTACTTCCAACCTGTTACAGGCTTGTAGTTGAAGTCGGGTTCTGGAAGCTCTCCTGTTAAAGCTTCTCGCATCATTTCAAGAAGAACTGGTGCTGGTCGCCCCGTCCTCAATCGCGTGTAGGCCATTCTCATGAGACTGGGGATGTTTTTTGCGCTGTTTAGGCGGGCACTCCATTTAGTGACCCAGGCAAATTCCTTGGTTGAGTCGAAAATTCTTTTGTCTAACGCGTCCATACTCAGCCCACAGGGCAACATCAGCATTGGAGAGAGGTCGTCGTAGGCCTGCCCGATACCTCCGAGGAGATTGTGAGCCGCCCACCCGATCTGACTCATGGAGACTCCGGTCTTGTGTCCCATGGAATACCGGGTATAGGCGTCTGCCATCGAGACTGCGGTTCGTTCATGTCGAGTTGTTATTACTCTGATGCCCTCATCCAACAGATCATCTGTTATAGGAACAGCTGGATAATGTGAAACAAAGTCTGTGCCTTCCATCTTCAAAATCTTTGCTACTGCTTTTCCACCTTTCAAAACATAATTCCTCCGTGACCTACTCTTGAAAAGTATGATATAAGCCTTCTGCTGAATTATTTGATGTGCCTTTTCGGTGATGGAATGAACCAGCTAAGATATGTTAAGGACACCCTTCTGGTGAGTCAGACAACTCTTTTAGTAGTACGTACAAGACGCAGGGAATTGATTCCTAGGAAGACGCTTTTCTGCACATTCAGAAATCTTAAGGCAAGTATGCCGTCACAAGAGTTTCCCCTGTTATCCCATTTATCTTCATGCTTGATATGTCACAGCGATTTCCAGTGTGCGTGATAAATATGAAAACCTCGAATGACCCTAAAGACCATCCAGACTTTATGATTGCTAGTTAGATTTCCCTATACGTTCTTACAAGTTTACTTAGAAATCATCCGAAATCTTTCGATAGTCCACGAAAGAAACGGTGTTGCACGGTCATACTTCGCTACACAAAAAGAAAATAAGCTTTCACCCGAATGTTTGCGAAAACAAGTAGGGGATTCAGACGCTAGTTAATCAGCGTGATTATCCTGTGTAGGATAGAAAAGAAAAATAAAAAAAAGTGGATGATGTTGTGTTTATGGTGTTTACTCCCACTTCTTTTTGCGTTCTTCCTTCTCCTTCATCCATGCTTCAACGGCTGCTGCTGAGTCTAGGGTGTCTTGTTGGGTTCGGTAGACTGCGATGTCGATCATTTGTCCTCTAAGGCTAATGGATGCAAGTCCTTTCTTCAATCCATCTTCGAAGACTGATACAACCTCTTTGGCGTATTCGATTTGTTCCTTGGTTGGGGAATACGCTTCGTGACTTCCTTCGATCTGAGATGGGTGAATCAGCATTCTCCCTTCGAAGCCCAGCTGTCTTCCAGCTTTCGAGTCTTTTAAGAAGCCTTCGGTGTCCCTTAAGGCGGGATATGGTGGGTCGATAGCGATGTGTCCAGCTGCTCTAGCTGCTACAGCGGTGTTACATCGGGAGACTAGAATCTCGCCACCTTCCTTCGTCAGAGTGATGCGCATGTCTCGAGTGTAGTCTACTGCGCCGAAGACGAGGGAGTTTACGCGTGGGCTCGCAATGGCGGATTCGTATGCATTGACGACGCCTTTAGCGGTCTCGATAAGGAGTTGTATGGCGATGCTGCCTACCTCTAGTCCTCGTTCTTTCTCAAGTGCTGTCAGCTTCTCATCTAGTCTGACTGTGTCTTCCTTCGATTCGGTCTTCGCGAGGACAATGCCGTCCAAGCCTTTTTGGACGATCGCTTCGAGATCACCTTCGGTTAGACCTGATCTCCAGTCGTTTATTCTGACGTACACCAATGAACCGCTCTTCGCGAGCATGGGGATAGCGTCTCGGACGATTAATCTTGCTGTCTCTTTCTCTGCTAGTGGTACTGAGTCCTCTATATCTGGAACGAGTACATCGGCGTGTAGGGATGGCATCTTCTGTATCATGCGTAAGTTGTTTCCAGGGGTATACATTACTGATCTCATAACAACCATGTTTTTCAACCTCTGTCGAACTTATCTTGTTGCTCTATATATATTTGTTATCCTTTGTTTAGTCTAAGATCTCTTTAATTTTTGTGACGATATCGAAGGGTTTTTCAACCACGTAGGCTCCGGCATTCGTGAGTGCTTCAATCTTGCTTTTGGCTGATCCCGTTCCATGCTCAATGATGCTGCTGGCGTGGGAGAACCGCATTCCTTCAGGAGCCCAAGCTCCAGCTATGTACGCTACTAAGGGTTTTGTATAGTGTCCCTTCTGCATCTCCTCTGCAACCTCTTCTTCGGTTGTGCCACCGAGCTCGCCGAACATCGCAACTACCTTTGTCTGCTCATCTGCCTCGTAGAGGCTCATGACATCTCCAAAAGATGTGCCGATGATGGGTTCTGTCCCTTCATGGAAGAGTGTGCTACAGCCATAACCAGTATGCTCTTTAATGATCCATGGAAGAGTACCGGACTGGCCTCCGCTCCGAGATAGAATGCCGACGGGACCTGGCTTGAAGACCTGCGCTGCTCTCGTTGCGGAACTTCCAACCCATCCTAGGACGGCCTTTCCAGGGCTCATGATGCCAATGGTACCGGGTCCTACCAACATTACACCGTTCTTTTTTGCTGCGGCAGCCATCACTATCAGGTCATGTAGTGGAACGCGTTCAACTGGTGAAACAACCATCTTAATCCCTGCGTCTATTGCCTCTAATACCGCGTCCTTAAGGTATGGCGCGGGGACAAAGGTGACACTGGCATCAATAGACCCGTGCTTTGCGACGGCTTCATCTACCGTGTCATA
>JAZFSF010000159.1:0-5926 GCA_036446055.1 Bathyarchaeia archaeon
AGTCCGAGTGAACCTCTACGCCATGCTTCGCAAGTACGTTGGCGGTGCCGCGTCGGTCGAGGTCGAGATCGAGCCGAGCTTAATATATGGAATCGGTTCCGTGGTGAGAGTTGTAGGAGCTCCAGTAGGTGGTCTTCTAGCATCGAGATTCGGGACGAAGAGATGGTTGCTTGCAGCTCTTTCCTTAACTTACGTGTCCTTAGGTCTAGCCGTTGCAATCCCCGACCGCCTAGCTTTCATTGTTTTTTATATCTGTTACAGTTTTTGTAACACTCTAAGTATGACCGCGAACTCAGCTATAATGGCTCAACTCTCACCAGTTCGGCGAAGGGGTTTGGGTTACGCTCTCTTCTTTCTTCCGGGCAGCTTAGTGGGCGCAGTGGCACCGCTTATCGCAGCCTCCATTGCTGACGTCTTTGGTATGACGAGTATTTTCGTGGTCTCGTTCACAATATATGTTATAGGCCAATTTATCCTCAAGTTTGGCGTAAAAGTCTGAGCTAGCTAAGCACATTATACTAGAGATGTTAGAGAAAGAATCTGAAAAGAGATCATATCATTAATTTGTTAGATGGTGGAATCTTTACTATACGTTAGGCGCTACCGTCAAATCAATACTCTTATCATTGTAACTTAGCTAACTATCTTTTTTTAGATTTACAATATAGTCTGATAATTCATAAGAATCATTAATTAAAAAGAGTATAAAACACGAAAAAGGTAGGTTGAATGTAGACTATGGTTAGGCGTTCTAGATTGGAAATTTACTTCGATGTCCTTAAGACTATTGAGAACGGAACCGAAAAACCAACGAGGATCATGTATGAGACGAATCTTTCTTGGACTAGCTTAATTAGTGTATTCGCTGCTTTAATCGATAGTGACTTCATCAAGGCAGAGAAAAATAAGACTTCAAAACGATACTTTATTACTGCGAAGGGAAAAAACGCTTTATCTTATCACTTAAAGTCCTTGGAAGGCTTAACTGTCGTTAGTGAAAAATAAAGGATAGGAGGAAAAACCAGAAAAAGGGTACCAACCAAAACTGGTTTTTTCCCCATTGCATACCTTATCAATGTAATGCTTAATAAAACCCTCAGAAAATAAATGTAGAATTTAAGCTATATATCTATACAACCCAATACTGATTTAGCTAGTAAGAGAGGCTTTGTCCTGTAACTTCTTAAATTTCGCCTCTAACTGCTCCAACTCAGCCATGATATGCACATTAGCCAAATGATTCATAGCGTCAAGTGGTAAAGGGAAGTTGCTCATCATCATTGCTGGGGACTCCTTACTTTAATCTCGAATCAACGCGTCAATAACTTCCCTCCTCTGAGGATTCCTTAACGCGGGTCGATACCCCTTGTATAATCGTTCGATCTCCACTAAAATCAACCTCCAAAAACTCGGTGTAATTCTCCCCATCTTGATCATCAACCCAAACAAACCGTCAACTAGCGACCTATTAAACACCGATTTAGGATAGGGGAAGGGTCCTGAACGTTAGCTCGCGTTAATAACTAGCTACGTTTCTATATGCACCTTTGTAGAAGAGAAATTAGATTTTTTGAGAAAACATTTTCTTTAGATTGTTTTAGGAGAGGGCGTTCAGCCAACCGATACTGCTTATAATACATAACGTATCGTAAACGCAACATAATATTAGGCTGTGTCAAAAAAGACGTATTGGGATGAGGCGACTTCGTGTCTCGTGATGTAGACACGTAGAATCACCTGACAAAGTAATTGAGCATAAACAATTTAGGATTTAACCCGCTTCAAGAATGAATTGTTTCCCAATCATTGTTTTGCGAAGACGACAAGTTTTTGTAAACCCTGAACAAACACCCTGTATGGTTAACATGGTTCCCAAAGACGACGTGAATGGAGATGTGGATAAGGTAACGTGATTGACGCGATACCGGTTTTCAACTAGGTTGACTTAGCATGGTTTATCTTAATTTTTTACAGCAAGTTTAGGAGTTTTTGCTTTGACCAACATCTTCTTTACGGTATCTGGTGAGCATAAGACACTACCATTCGCCGAGATTAACGCTATCTTAGAATCCGAATGTCTACCTTACTCTCGAAATAAAGTCTTCAACCGCGTCCTCAGTTTAACTTCTACCTTGGAGAGTGCATACTTAGTTGCTCGCAGGAGTAGCTTGACAAAGGTTTGCGCTCTTGAATTTTTTAGATGCGACGCAGAGCAAAACGTGATTCAACGACACATGAGTGAAGTCTCTTTCAAAGACCACTTAAAAAAAGGACAAAGTTTCTCTGTTAGATTCACCTCTTTTGAAACCTCACATATTAGTACGTTAGGGCTTGAGCGGGAAATCGGCTACATGATCAGTCAGAAAGTACCTGGAGCATGGGTAAATCTTGTTGACCCTGATAGATGCTTCATCGGTTTTTTCACGGATTCGGTTTTGTTCTTTGGCGTGAAAATCGCTGAGGTCTCTGCGAAACGTTTTATTGAACGAATGCCTGCGAACCGTCCGTTTATCCATCCCTCAACCATGCCGCCTAAACTAGCTCGGTGCATGGTCAATTTAGCCAGAGCCTCATCTGGATGTCTTGTCCTTGACCCTTTCTGTGGTGCAGGCTCCATCCTTTTAGAAGCGGGAACTGTTGACTGTCGAGTAGTTGGCTCTGACGTAAATGACTTGATGGTTGAAGGTTGCTCACGCAATTTGGAATACTTTCGAATTCCCTTTGATGGATTGATCGTTGGCGACGCTCGAAAGCTTCCCTTTAAATCCGTTGACTGCATTGTTTCCGACCCACCTTACGGTAGAGCCTCCTCGACACATGGAATCTCTCCCCTTGAATTAGTTTCAGATTTCTTGTTAGATGCGATGGCTGTTCTTCCCAGGGGGGGTTATCTTTCTTTGGCCCTCCCAAGCGATAGGGATTGGAAGGCTGTGGCCATGGATTTGGGATATGTGTTTGTTGATCATCATTTTGTGAGGGAACACAAGAGTTTAACGCGAGAGATACTCATTATTAAAACGACGTAGTGGAGATGAAAGGATTGCGAGTCGTATTCCTGGGAACTGCTGGAAGCTTTCCAACTGTTGACAGAAGTCTACCTGCAATCGCTATTCACAGAGGGAAAGAGTTATTCCTTTTCGACTGTGGCGAAGGCGTTCAAAGACAGATGTTTATCGCTCAAATAGGATTCAAATATAAGTTGAGAATCTTCATATCCCACTTACACGGCGATCACATCCTTGGTTTACCCGGTCTACTTCAAACCATGTCTCTATTCAACTTGACACGCCCTGTTGAAATATATGGTCCCGCAGGAATCAACAATTTTTTGCAAGCACTTATAGACACTTTAAGATTTCACCTCACTTTTCCCATTAAGGTTATAGAGGTGAAGGAAGGCATCGTCTGTAACGAGAGTGAGTATTGGATTCGCTCTGTCTGGACTGATCACCGAGTCCCAAATCTCGCCTATGCTATCCTTGAAAAGGAGCGGCCGGGAAAGTTTTATCCTGAAAAGGCTCAGTCCCTTTGCGTACCCGAGGGCCCCTTGTGGTCGCGACTTCAATATGGTGAAAAAGTTACGCTGGAAGATGAACGGGTGATTGTTCCAGAACAGGTTTTGGGTCCTCCTCGAAGTGGGCGGAAGATCGTGTACTCTGGAGACACAAAGCCCTGTGACGCCCTTCTTGAGTTGGCGCGGGACGCAGATTTGCTGATTCATGAGGCAACTATAGATGACGAATTGGCTGAGAGGGCGGGCCAATATGGTCACTCAACGCCCCGCCAAGCTGCCTTACTTGCCAAAGAAGCGAATGTAAAACGATTGATTTTAACCCACATCGGTTTGAGGTACGACAACGCTGATGTCCTTCGTAAACAGGCTGCGAAGATTTTTCCAAACGTCGAAGTAGCCAAGGACTTCATGGAAGTAACGGTTCCGTATCCTGACTGAATGAGTGTTTTTCAGCACTAACTATAAAAAGGCAATCAATGTATTTTGGTATTCGATGTATGGAGTAGAATTAACTTGACAGAGTTACACGAATTTAATTCAAAGGATTTCATCAACCATCAAATCGATGAAATACAGAAGGTATTGGGAAAAAAGAAAGCAGTAATAGCCTGTTCTGGCGGTGTAGATAGCACCGTTTGTGCTGTTCTGGCCCAGAGGGCTGTTGGGAGAAATCTGGTCTGTATCTTCATCGACACTAATTTTATGCGATTGGGCGAGCCAGAAGCCGTTTTTAAAGCCCTTTCCAGTCCACCACTGAACCTTCCAGTTACATTGATACGGGCGCAGGAGCGTTTTATGAAGGCCTTGAGTGGTTTGGCAGATGCTGAAGAAAAGAGGAAGGCTTTCAGGAGCACCTTTTATTCGATTTTAAGCGAAGCAGCTAAGAGGGAAGGCTGTAACTTTTTGATTCAAGGAACCATCCTTCCTGACGTTCTTGAGACGGTTGGTGGGATTAAGACTCAGCACAACGTTCTCGAGCAAATGAAGATTAACACCCGAGAAGTGTATGGATTCAAAGTCGTTGAGCCCTTGGTGTCCCTGTATAAGTATCAAGTAAGAGATGTCGCAAAAGCCCTTGGAATCCCTCTTGAATCTTCTGAGAGACCCCCATTTCCAGGACCCGGATTATCTGTTAGGGTCATCGGACAGATAACTCCTGAAAAACTAAGCGTAGAAAAGAATGCTACGGAGATCGTGGAAGAAAACCTTGAAGGATTGGGGTCGAAGCAGTATTTTCCAGCAATAATCGCTGATGTGAAGGAACATTACTTAAAGGCTGTTGAGGTAGGTGATGCGCTCTCTCAAGTCCTTAACGTGGACGGAGCTCAGATATCTGTTAGAATGCTTCAGAACAAGGCAACTGGAATCAGGAAAGGTCAGAGATTATACGGTAGAATCGTCCTTGTCGATGTCAAGGATGTGAAAGGGAGATGTCTTACCCAATCAATGGAACGATTTGACGCAATCCAAAGAAAGGTCGTTGAAATAGATGAAGATGTATCCCGAGTTCTGTATATGTTAACCGATGACGAGAGAGGGGGCAAATGGGTTATTGCCGTCAGGGCTGTGGAGACTCGCGACTTCGTCACAGCGAAGATCTCAAATCTTCCATGGAAAACCCTGCGGAGCATAGAAGAAAAAATAATGGATGCCTGTCCCGAAGTGTCATCGGTGTATTATGATATAACGCCGAAGCCACCAAGCAGTATCGAATTCGAATAAAAAAAGTAACTTGATGACGGCTTTTTTTTCCCAAGGATCTACAAAGTTGTGATGCTTACCGAGTTGACTGCTTATTTACCGGTTACTGTCCTCAAGAGGTGGAAAGGGCGGAACGAGGGACTTGACCTGCCTCATCTTTTGTACAGGTGATTCCTTCTTGATTTCAGACCCTGTTATTATCGACTTGAGTTAAGACGGATTGTTGAGGCAATGCATGCATAGAGGTCTGGTGATGGGATGCAAAGACTCGTGATTCGAACAACTTAATTTGGTTTCTGCTCATATGGTTGAAGATTTATATCTTTATTTTTATCCGCTTTTTCTCACAGGTTTGTCGAGAGAGAGCGTCCTTCGTTTGTATGATAAAAGGAAAAACTTATAAGATATTACATATGTAATATCGCAAATGTCGCGTGTTACCGCTAAAATAATGACAAAAAGGGAACTTTATAAGGATTTTGACAGTAAACTGAATCTTGGAGCAAACCAAGAAGTCGTTTTGACGGATATCTTAAAAACCTGTGAATCTTGTCGACCGCCAAATCCGATTATGTGCGTAGAGTCCTGTCCGATCTGGACTCTTAAGAGAAAGTATCGAGATGCCTTCAAGGAGTTAGCCGAGAAGCCCAGTCTCACAGAACTTCTCAACATTACTAAAAATGTGAGGCGCCTCAAAATACTGGAATGTCT
>JAZFSF010000160.1:0-5667 GCA_036446055.1 Bathyarchaeia archaeon
TAAAGTGATAGGTAAGTCGATGGTTGTTCCCGAATTACTGTCTTCAGATGTCCTAGGGACAAGTTACACATCGGGAGACTACCATACACTTTACTATGGATTAATTCTCTCTATCCTTATGAATAGATGAATGCCGTAAAAAGGAATCTTCATCGTATAAAGCATCTAATGATGCATCTAGTTCGCTAGCTATCGAACGGTGGCTTGTCCTAAGTCCTTTCGATATAGTTAGATAATTGAATGCGATGAATGATTTTCTTTGGCGTTACGTATCCCTAAACATTCGACATGTTAAACGCTTTACTTGAAATTAATGACGAATAGACGATGGTTAGTTACGTAGATGTGTTCACAGAACTTTTGAAGTCACAGGTGTATACGTTCATTAAAATATGTATATTCTGGTCGATCCGGACGTTTTTTTCTATCTGGCAAACGGGGAACCTTAACCAGAAATCATTTTTTAAGCTGATAAATTGTTTGTAGCCGTCTCTCTAATAGGGCGGGATTATTTCAAAGAGAGTCCATTGACTTTACGAGACGAGATGTGACATTGAGACAAACCAGCTAGCTAAATAGCTTAAACTCTTTATGTAGGGCTCTGACCGCTTTTACACCATCATCTCTACTGACGACGAAGGAGACATTCAATTCGGATGAGCCTTGGGCAATCATTCTCACATTCACGCCTTCTTTTGCAATTGCTTTAAAGATCTTTGAAGCTACACCGACTGTTCCCCGCATTCCTGCGCCAACCACCGCGATAACGCACATATCTTCCTCAAAGGTGATCTCTCTAATCATACCTTTACCAAGAAAGGCCAGTTCCAACAGATTAACGGCTTTATCCAGATTTTCTTTTCGAATGATGATGGAAATATTTGCCTCTGAAGAACTCTGGGAAATCATGAGGATGTTGATGTGATTCTCTCCAAGAATTCCAAAAACTCTAGCAGCAACACCGGGTGTACCGATCATGCCCGCTCCACCTACGGTTATCAATGCAGTATCCCTAATAATTGCTACCGCCTTAACAATATTCTTCGAGATGACTGATTGATCTTTTCCAATATATGTTTCTTCCCCTTCTAGATTGAAGGTGTTCTTTATGAAGACAGGTATCTCTTTTTCCAATGCTGGTTCCAAAGCCTTTGGATGCATGGCTTTAACTCCAAAGTATACCAGTTCCATGCCCTCAGTATAAGAAATCGACTTAATGGTTCTCGCTGAGGGCTCGATTTGGGGGTCGGCAGTCATCAACCCGTCCACATCAGTCCAAATCCAGATTGCGTCCACATCAAGGGCGTGACCAATAATCGTCGCGGTATAATCCGATCCGCCCCTTCCCAGTGTCGTTGTGATACCGTCTTGATTAGCAGCGATGTATCCCGTTATAACAGGGGTAATTCCCTTTTCTACTATCGATGAAAGCTTCTCCCTAACCCTGTATGATGTAACCTTCATCAAGGGTACTGCTTTCCCAAAATGGTCACCTGTGACAATGCCTGCTTCTCCTCCGGTAAACATGACCGCGTTTACCCCCGCGTCTACGAGGCCTGCATGAACTATTGTGGTAGATAATTTCTCCCCAAATGAGAGCAAGTAATCTTGAGAGCGGGCTGAAAGTTCATTAAGAATGGAAATGCTGATTAAGACCCGTTTAAACTCCGCTACTAACTTCTCGATTTTTCTACTAGTTCGCTCAAGGATTTCCCTATTGAATAAAGCCTCTTTAGCGGTGTTTTGATGGTGTCTAGCCAACGTTCGTACAAAGTCGTCAACAGTGTCTTTGTTGCCTGAAGCCGTCTGCTCAGCAATCTCAAGTATTGTATCTGTAACACCGTTCAAAGCTGAAACTACCACCACAACCTTGTTGCCGAGATCAACATGGTCTTTGATTATTTTGACGACTCTACGAATTCTCAAGCCGTCGCCAACAGATGTACCTCCAAACTTCATTATAATTGTCAAGATATCTTTACACCCTTTTATTCTTCAGCCATTTTGTTATCCGTAAATATCGTCGAATCATACTTTTATCGAATTCTCAAACGTGTTTTCCAACTCAACCGATTCCACATCCTTAAGAAGGCGAAAGGAGACACGTTTTTCCCTCTCTCAACGCCTGTATTTTGCGGACTCAACGTTTCCTCTCGAATAATTTCGAATCTTGAAGGCCTTCGTTAGAGCTTCATGCTACGTGCATGCTGACTATTGATCTACTTCTGAACAATATCAAGATTTAACAAGCAACTTAATTAAATTATATATAAATTTTTACGTTCTTCCCATGATGGATGTATCTTTCCAGTTGACTCTCCAACCAAGGGGCTTCGACCGGATCAGGATAATTTAAACTATTGGGATGGTTGGGAGTGTCGCCACAATGAGGTGAACCTTTTTAGGTGACATATAGGACTCTATGAAGAAAATAAGTTAATTCCTCCATAAATATGTTCGGTGATTTACGTGCTTGAGGATATTATCGAGAACACAGTTGTTAACCTTCTCAGGCTCGCTGCTACGGAGCTCCCACTCGATGTTAAAACGGCGATTAGACGGGCGTTAAAGCAGGAGCGAAATGAGGTTGCTAAGAATCAGTTGAGAACGATGATAGCAAACTTTCAACTGGCTGAAAAAACAGGCACACCCATGTGTCAAGACACGGGAACTATCACTTTCTACTTAACAGTAGGAGAAACGTTTCCTAATCTCAGCATTCTTCCCGCTATATTGAGTAGAGCAACAAAACAGGCAACTAAGGTTGTACCCCTTCGCCCGAACGCCGTCAATCCTTTTACAGGGAAAAATAGTGGCGACAATAGTGGACATTTCCTTCCCCTCGTCCATTGGAAGATTGTTCCCGGCAACACACTTCATATCACGGTGTTACCTAAGGGTGGCGGAAGCGAAAACATGTGTACCCTTGGAATGTTAAATCCTGGAGTAGGCCTTAAAGGAGTCAAAAGGTTCGTTATCGACGCTGTCACAACAGCAGGTGGTCGACCCTGCCCACCCCTAATACTGGGGATAGGGATTGGAGGAGGTGCTGACGTCACCTTAAACTTGGCGAAGGAAGCCCTTCTACGACCAATGGACGAACGTCATGATGATTCTGATGTTGCTAAACTAGAGAACGACCTATTAACTCTGATAAATTTGACGGGAGTCGGTCCTTCAGGCCTCGGAGGTGACACCACCGTCCTCGGAGTGAACGTCGAATACGCTCATAGACACCCCGCTAGCTTACCCGTCGGCATAGCCTTCCAGTGTTGGGCAGCAAGGAAAGCCGCTGCCCAAATCTCGTTTGATGGAGAAGTGAAGTATCTGCTTCACAACGTGAAGGAGACTTAACAAAGATGAATACATATCGCTTGAGAACCCCTATCACGGAGGACGACGTCAGAAAACTAAAGATTAACGACGTAGTCTACCTAAGCGGCGACTTGTTCACAGCGAGAGATGAAGCCCATCATCGAGCCCTCGAGTACCATCTCAAAGGCAAAGAGCTGCCAATAGACGTACAGGGTAAAGCTCTCTATCATTGCGGGCCTCTTGTGAAGGAAGTAGATGGACAATACAAGGTTGTCTCCGCTGGCCCCACCACCAGTATGCGGATGGAGATGTTCGAGTACAGGTTTCTCAAGACGTTTCCAATTCGAATTGTTATTGGAAAAGGAGGCATGGGTTCGCGAACAACAGAGGTTATGAAGAAGCTCGGAGCAGTGTATTGTGCGTTTACTGGAGGCGCAGCAGCATTGGCTGGACAGGCGATTAAAAGCGTGAAGTCAGTGGACTGGCTCGACCTAGGGACACCGGAGGCATTATGGCTGTTAGAAGTTGAAGACTTCGGTCCTCTAACAGTAGCAATCGATACCCATGGACACAATCTTCACGCAGACGTAGCCAAGTTAGTTGACGAGAATAAGAAGAAAATTTATCAAATGATAAATTTAGGCTCAATCAAAACCAGTATTTAACGCTTGAAGAAGATGATGTAAGTTTAGCGCGCGCTTTTAATACTTCGAAAGGCGTGGGATAAAACCTTTCAGTTCCCTATGTAAAAAGACGATGTTGGTGTGTTTTTTGAGAGATTTACTATTTTTTATGATGTTTTTAGTTGGGTGAATATCATTTCAGGGAATAAAATGGACAAGGAACGTAGTATCTATCTAATAAAGGCTAAATTACTTTACAGGAAAAGATTGCTTCAATGATTATCTTAAGTTAGATTATTAAAGATTCGATAATGGTTTATGTTCTTCATCCAAGAATAAAAGAGAATAATATCAAATAGATATTTCAAAAACTTTCAGTCTAATGAAGGAACTGAAGGAGATGAAATACAGTTTGGTTCTATAATTATCTTTAATGATTTATCTGGATTTGCTGCAAGTCTAAAACCTTTACTTATTTCCTTGAGGGGAAACCTATGGGTTATCATATCTGTAATATTGATACTTTTTTGAGCTAGAATTCGCAATGATTCCCTCAAGTCTATTGGAGCTGCTCCATAAGAAGTCATTATGGTTATTTCGTTTTTCCAGAATTCTGTGATGGGTATTGGAACCTCTATTGTAGGCGGTGGAACAGCAAAAAATAAGATTGTACCGCCCCTATCCACACACTTTAAGGCTGATAAACCTGCTTGTCTTGCTCCTGTACAAACGATTACCTGATCTGCCAGTCTTCCATTATTTTGTTTTCTTAATTTTCTCTGAATGCCTTTTCTCGCGTCTATGATACTATGAGCCCCAAATTTTGTAGCTAATTTTAAGCGGTATGGATTTATGTCAGCTGCGACAATGTTACGAACTCCATTAAGTTGTGCTAACTGTATGTGAAGTATTCCAGAAATTCCACTACCAATTATTAAAACGGTATCATCTTTATTAATAGAAGTTAGCCTTTGACCTCTAACGATGCATCCTAAAGGTTCTATGAAAGTCCCATCTATATATGACATGTGAGAGGGAAGGTTGTATACCCCCGATTTTACAATGATTTTTTGCACACGAATATATTGAGAGAAGCCTCCGGGGTAGTAGTTTGTTGTGTGAAGGGTTTCACATGCGGTATGGTGCCCCTTTAAGCAGTATCTACATCTGTTACAAGGAACATGGTGTGAGATGAACACGCGATCTCCAATATTGTTCTTAGTAAACGCGCGCGCATTTTTTCCAATCTCTTCTATAATGCCGGTTGCTTCATGACCTAGGACTCTGGGGGAACTGGGAAGTCTATACCATTCCGTTACGTCACTTCCGCATATTCCACAGGCCATAACTCGGACTAGTATTTCATCTAGATTTATGTCTGGCTTGGGGATTTCTTGCAGTCTTATATCTGCATTATTATAGTAAACTGCAACTAGCAAAATGTCACCAATTTAAGAAAAAGATTACTCTTTTCTTGTCTTTATTTTATTAAATAAATCGTTAGCCTCATTAGGTGTGTGGTTCTCGTGAATTATGGCTCTTAAAGAGCTGATCATTGCCACTGGATATTGTGATTGCCATACATTTCTTCCAAGATTTACTCCTATTGCTCCGTTTTGTAGGGCATCATAGACAAAGGTGAAAACGTCCATCTCGGAATCAACTTTAGGTCCGCCAGCAATTACAATAGGTACGGGACAGCCTTCAACAATCTTATGAAAGTTTTCTG
>JAZFSF010000161.1:0-10790 GCA_036446055.1 Bathyarchaeia archaeon
GACTTCTACAATACACGACAGATTCCTCGAGAAATATTGCTTAACACAATTGCTTGGAGCGACCGCGAAGAGAAGGCAGCATTGGAAGCATACTTTTCAACTATGAGAGGACACCCCGTGACCCTAACCGTTCCCGAAGAAGGCGACGAACTACACCTCATAAGGCTGGCGGAGAAGAACATTGAAGCAAACTTGGATGAAGACAGCGCCTTAGTGGATCTGCAGACCGCCCTAAACCTCCCAACCCTTCCCCGAATAATCGAGTGCTTTGACGTCTCCAACTTAGGAAAAGAACACGTAGTTTCCGGAATGGTTCGATTTACGGATGGCAAGCCCGATAAAAGTAACTACCGCCGCTTCAGAATCAAGAACGTCGCTGGACAAGACGATTTTGCCAGCATGAAGGAAGCGGTGACTCGACGATACACCCGGCTATCGGATGACAAATCTCCCCTCCCCGACCTTGTGGTAGTGGACGGCGGACCGGGACAAGTAAGCGCAGCAAGGCAGGCATTTAAATCCCTTGGGCTACAGATACCCCTCATCGGCCTAGCTAAGGAGCGTGAGGAGATTTTTCTGCCTGAAGAAACGAGGCCAAGACGCTTTAACAAGAGCAGCAGAATGATGCTACTATTGCGGAGAATCCGCGACTCTGCCCACACCTTCGCGGTTCGATATAGTCGAAAAAGAAGACAAATGAAAGTCAGAGACGAATTCAAAGTCAAATGACTATTATACAGCTCTTCGGAGCAGCTAGCCAGTAAAGCGAGGAACAAGTAAACTCTGAAGTTAAATCAAATCAATCTTTACAAAGGTTTTTGTTTCTTGTTCACGAAGTGTCTAATACTGATACATCTAGCTAAGTTGGAAGGCTAGCTGAATCTGTCTATCTTAGATGATAAGCGCTAACTAGCTTTCTTGAAGAGACGGATTATTTACAAACAATCTTTCGTAATGAAACGTTTTATTAACATAGCCTGAGATATTGATGAGTTGGTGAATTGGATTTGAGGACGTATCTTATGATTTGGTTCAACAGCGAAGGAGCGAAACCCAAAAAAGTCGTAGAAAGGCTTGAAAGCATTGGTTTCAAACCTATGAGAGGACCGTATGACCACGTATATGAGTGGACGAAAGACGCTAACCTTGAAAAGATTTTACAACTAGGAGACATTGTCCATAATGCACTCACGGGATTAAAGGTCTTATATAAATTAGAGACTATCGAAAGCTAAGCAGCCAATAGCCTGCTAACTTAAAGATGCACTCACAGCGTGGGCGAACTTAATTAAACACCTTTAACGATTGAACGTCTCCGCTCTCTCCTCCACTTTTTCATAGGTTTTAACAGTGTTGAAAAACAATGTTTATCTACAAGATGAAGATGAACCTCTAACTTCCCTGGTCCTAAGCCCCTGTGGCTTAATCCATTTATGTACGTCCAACCTGAGATAACTGTGGATTCGTGGAGTTCAAAGCCATACCGCGTTACTAGATGCGTGACACGAAAAGGTAGCTATCTAACTCAAGTTCCTCTAGCTATCAAGAACTTTATTTGACTATTGCTAATGAACTAGCCACTTCCTGTAGCTTGAGTGTATTCACACTTACTTTGTCATTGGTCTCCTGTAGCTTCTCAGGCGAGTGACCTGTTAGAATCTTTATAAAATCCGATAATTATGGATGAGTTACAACGTGCTAAAAGAAGCTATGAGTTGGCTAGTTACCTAGTTATCGATTCCTTTTTCTCATCAGCTTCTTGAAGCGTCTTGGTAACTTATCTATGCCAATACTTCTCTCAAGGGATGCAACGATTTGGGGTTGAGACCTGATTAAATCTGTGAAAGTAGCTATACCTACTACTTTTCCTTCCTCAACGAGTGGTAGCCTCTTAATTTCATTCTTTATCATAAGTTTGGCTACGTTTTCCAAATCCATGTCCGGACTACCAGTTACTAGAGGGCTTGACATGATTTGGGTTACATCCATAGCTTTCGGATTCTTGCACGTCACAACAACCTTTCGTATCATATCTCTCTCGGTGACGATGCCAACAGGCTTTTCTTCATGGTCCACTACGATTATGCTTCCAATGTTATGAGCGCACATCGCGCTTGCGGTTTCACTCACCTTTGCGTTTTTTCGTATTGTTATTACCGGGGAAGTCATTATGTCTCTAATTCTAACAACCATTGTAAAAATCAACAAATAGAATACTTTTTAGCAATTAAATAAACTTTAATGTTGTTACTTTAGTAGCTAGCCAGCGTCATGGGATTTTGATACAATCAAAGTTTCATCAGAAGCGAATTAGCTAGCTAACTAATGCTTGCTACGTAAATGATTAAATATCGCTTTTGTATTAAGACTGTTTGGCGATTAGATATGAGTGGAAAGAATGTATGGGAGATTTTCAACGAAGAGTGCCCTAATGTAGCTGATGCTTACATAAAGCTGTCAAGCGAGATTAACAAAGAAAACATCCTAAATGAAAAAACGAGATGTCTTATCCTAGTCGGTATTTTTTCTACAACAAGAGATCCTATAGCACTGCGACATTTCATAGGGCTGGCGTTTAACGCGGGTGCCACAAAAAAAGAAATCCAAGCAGCTGCACTCCTTGCCTTTAATGTCGGTGTTTCCTCGGCTGAGATGAGCATTCCGATAATCCAAGACGTTGTGAAGGAAACTTAACTCACTTTTTTTCTTTCATTAACGTAGCTTATCAGTGATAGTTAGCAGGCTAGCGTCGAGGGCCGATTATTTTTTCGTTAATCTTGCTGGACCAATCTTGACGAAGAATTTTTTGTTCATTATTAGAAATCTGCAGAGTTTCCCGTATCCAATCGATAAAGGAGTCCACGGACTCAATGTCAGTCATACCCGATACGCATTGACCCCAATCTCTTGGGGAGACAGGTGTCCAACCATTGTTTAAGATATGAGTGAGGTAGTATTGGGTTGGGCCAGGAGTGTCATCATATCTCCACCTCGAGCCTATCACCAAGTTTAAGTCAGGGGCTACAGCTTCTAAGCGACTTTTCGTTTGTTCAATACACGCAGCGCCAATAAGAACCACCACGTTGTGAGGAGGAGCCTTCAGCCTTCGCAGTTCGTTAATCGCTCCTTCAATTGTGGAGCCTGTTGCTTCACCCATTTCATATAGTAAGATCGTTGAGGACGATAAATTAAGATCAGAAATACGCTGTAATGTGTTCCAGTAAACGATGGCAGGGTTTTGTAGGGGGTTATCTGAACGACGTAGACCCATAGCGAAGGATTCAAACCGTACTCCGTTTGCAGTACATATTTTTTCAAGGAGCTTGATTACATGTGGACGAAAGAGACCACATCCCGCTCGTGCAATTGGTCCCGCGTAAAGTTTATCCACGTTATTGAGGTTCTGCAATAGGGGAACCATGTTAATTGCTGACGTGGTCAATTCGTAACCGATTTGCTCAAAGACTTTTCTTGTTGCATCCGTAGATTTCCATGCTTTTTCGTAAAAGTTCAATACTAAGGCTCTGACGCTTTCCACCTCGTATATCGAAACCATCCACTTCAACCCTGATATCAAAGATTCATTAGCTAGCTTTCGAATGTGTTCTCTCAGAGTTTAATATGCAGACGCGCTACCGCGTAAACCATTGAATCCAATTTTTTCAAAATAATTTAGTAAAAACATCTGATGCTTTTTTCATATTTTCTAATATTGGCTTTATTTTTTCAGGTGATGTACTTCCAAAACCACAATCTGGATGGATATATGCAATATTTTCTACTCCTATCTTTTGAGCTATGTTAGTTAATCGTTCCAAGGCTATTGTATTCTCCTCTATATCAATATTTGAGATGAATCCCACTCCCAACCTTTTTTTATGTTCTTCTAATGATTTTCTTGAAATAATATCGATGTTATTTCTTTCTTCTTTTCCACTAAATGCTAAACTTAAAATTGGAAAATCTAAATCTAATAATTCATCATAAAGTTTAGACGTTCCCACTATTGATCCACAAATATGGGTACTAATCTTTTCTTCTTCAATCGCTGAAGAAGGAAGGTGTGAAACTAAATCGTTTAAAACTTCTTTAGCGGGTTCTGGAGATGTAAAACCAAATCCGGGTTCATCAAACTGTACATAAGCTCCCATATCAAGAGCTCTTTTTGCTAAAGGTAAAAGTGCATAAGAACAATCGGAAAATAGGGTTTCTCTGTCTTTAATATTATAGTATTTTCTTGCACTCTTCATGTCTGTTGACATACAACTAATGCCTAATGTTATTGGGCCGGTAAATGTTATCTTAACTTTTACGTCTTTTTTTTCTTTACTTTCTAAAATGGCTTTGACTTTTTTATAATCTTTAATTTTGTAGAAACTATCTATATCATCCATCGGTTCTATTTTTCCTACAATTTTTAACTTTCCATCCGTTCTTTCTAGACCAGGGATTTGTTCAAAATATTTAATCATGCCGCCTCTTTGTTCACCATCAGTTATCATATCAATACCATAGTGTAATTGTAAATTAACAATTTCTTCAATGGATTTTTCAAGAGAATTAGCCCATCTGGGAAAGCTTCCGATAACTGTTCTTTCTATTGGCATGACAATAATTTAACAACACTAAAAATATAAGTCTAATTGCTCGAGGTGGGATTTGAACACAATCGATTTTCAATTTTTTGGATTCCAAGTAAATTTCTTGAGCTAGTTAGCTATAAATACCTTATAGCTAGTTATATGTTCCATTGTGGTAACCACTTGAAACCTGAAAGAAATAATGTCGATTGGATAAAAGGCGAAGTGAAAATGTTCACTGCTTCTCCAGCCAATACCATGAAGAAGTGGAACGATGAACATGCATGGGGTGAACCAATAGTAGGATTCAGTAATGGAGCAGACCAATTATACAACTTCTACAAAAGAGATATAGGAAATTTCTATCGATCTCCTATGGAGTTTCTTTCCCATCAATATCCAAAAAGGAACTTCGAAGCGGATAAAATCACAGTGATAAGCTGGATTCTTCCCCAAACAAACGCGACAAAAAGGGATCACCGAAAGGAAACTCATTTCTCTAGTGAGCGGTGGGCTCGATCCAGGATATTTGGAGAAGAGTTCAACGATAAGCTCAGACAGCACATGGTCGATTGTTTCAGTGAAAAGGGGATAGAAGCTGTCGCTCCCATGTTATCTCCTCTGTGGGAGACGAAGAAATCGTCCAAGTACGCGAATGCGTCCACGTGGTCTGAGCGACATGCTGCGTATGCTGCTGGTCTTGGTACCTTTGGGCTGTCCGATGGGTTGATCACTCCTCTTGGTAAGGCCATGCGAACGGGCTCCGTTGTGGTTAATCTATATATCGAACCTACTGAAAGGTTGTATGATAACCATAATGCCTATTGCCTCTTTTTCATGAAGGGGACTTGTAGAAAATGTATTGAGCGATGCCCTATCGGGGCAATCACCGAGGAGGGTCATAACAAGGCGATTTGCTCAAAATATCTTGGTGTGATGAGACAATACGTTCAAAGACACTTCCATTTCAAGGGTTATGGCTGTGGATTCTGCCAAACAGATGTCCCATGCGAATCTGGGATCCCAAAAGAATTGATTCCCACAAAGAGCTAGTTATAGACTTTCATTTATGACTATTTTACATACATATTGTTTCCCTTGGTTTAGAGCACATTGCGTCAACTAACTTAAGCGCCTCGATTCCATCATATATGTTAGAGCGAGGGGATTCACCTTTTAGAATAGACCCAGCAAAATGCTGAATTTCCCCGACAAAACCTTCCAAAACAGGGACTCTAACCGCAGTTGAGAGGGAAAATGCTGGCTCCCAAACTAAGGGGGCTTCTTCGTTAGTTCCAATATATTGATCTATTGGAAGAGATGCCGTTTTCCGATAGTATAATAATTTAATTACGTTATCCACTATCAAATTGGAGCCTTGTCCTATAATCTCTAAATTTTCCTGAAATGTACTAACGGAATCCCCTTGTGTAACATGCATGGTCCCCACAGTACCTTTCTTAAATCTTAGGGATACAGCGTAACTGGGCAGTCCTGAAGCTGTATTCCTCTCAAAATAGATGCTGTCTACATCTCCCATGAAAAAACGGACCAAATCAAGGTGATGTATTACGTAATCTAACATCCAAAAACGTATGCGCTTATTATCTTCGTTTGTCAGTTCCTTATCTCTTCGGAGGTCTACAATTTCTCTGCTTGTTTTCGACCTCAATCGAGTGTGAAGAGAGGCTGGAGGACCAAATTCCATTGATTCCATTATCTCCTTAGCTTTAATATATGCGGGTGCAAAACGTTTCTTGAATGCCACCATGAGATGCCTTCCTGTTTCTCTGCTGACCTTGGCCATATCCATTGTTTCTTTGACAGTATTCGCAGGCGGTTTCTCTACAAAGACGTGAAGACCCGCTTTCATAGCGTCTATGGATATCTGTGGATGTGAGTCAGGGCCAGTCACTATTATGACGGCATCCAAATCCTCCTGCTCAAACATTTTCTTATAGTCAGTGTATATTCGACGGGCACCGAACGTTCTGGCAGTATCTCGCAACACCTCGCCACCACTTCTGTTACAAACTGCAACTAAATCAATAGGAGACCATCTCAGAGATGGATAAATGCTTCTTCTTGCATGTCGACCAGTACCTACAAAACCAACTTTTATCTTCGCCTTCATCAAAAAGTCACTCCATTAAAATTACTATTTATAGTATCGTCAGCTAGCTAACTGTTAAAGATTAACTCTTAACTAACCAGAAGATAGATGAAGACAAACACAAATTGTAACGCAACTTTTTAACCGAATGCAAGAGAAGGACTTGAAAATAGCTATAACGGATTTACTCCATAATGCTTGTAAGAACTATGCTGACTGACAAGAAAAACAAGATCCCCAAACAAACATCGTGCGCTCGCTATTTCCCTAAACACAAGATAACTTTTATCTAGTTAGCTTTCCTCATCGACTGTTGAGACCCTGGAAAAAAGGATTAAAACCAAGGTCTCAACGATATCTTGCTTTGGCGATGAGTTAACTAATTAGAGGATTGTAAAACAAAATAATATAAGAAATATGAATTAGTGCTCTATACCGCCTAGTTGGCATAAAGTTGCTAGCCAGCTCAAATACAAATTAATTATTAGGTTTCTACTTGTTTTCAAGGCGTTCTATACCTCCATCAGAAAGCCAAAAAACCTCTCCTATTCGGGAGGTCTTGCCTGTGAAACCTTGAAAGGGCTTTCCTCGCAGCTCATATGTTTATCCCAAAATACTCCGCGATGCCTTATAACCTAGCCTAACCAAACTCCTTAATGGCTTTCAGGTCACTTCGCTTCCCCTCAGTTGTAACCCACATTTATCACTTCAAACACAACACATTTTTTAATCATTCAAGGATTCGAGGGGATGACTTTGTTTAAGTTGAATTGTTTTCTAACTCCAAACATCAACTATCAAGAAATCTCAAACAGTTTAAAATTTCTCACATCCCCCCTTGATGTTTCAGCTAGCTTGATTTTATAAACCCTTTTCAGGGATAACGTGGGATATCGCAAATACGAAAGGGGTAGTGAAAACCTCACACGGGGGATAATAGGGCTAATGTAAGGGATAGTGTTGGGCAGCGAAGATGTGTTATGACACTCTTTTTCGTTACATATCGATGTTTTTACGGGTTGATGCGTCAAGGTGTCCAATCTCACGTTACCATGTATCGCTAACAATCACTTGTAACACATTACGTTATCCTCACTGTCCCTCTCAATCACCCTCACTACCCCTTATCACTCCCCGACTATCCCTCTCGTTCACCCTCGTTATCCCTTATCGCCACTCGATCATCCCAAACCATTATCCCACACACCCCTATTATTCACCCACCATTTGTGTATTGAGTGATTTTTGTGAATGATAATCTTTAGAAAACCACTGAATAACTCTAAATCCTAGCAAAGGAAAAACCCATATAGAGTTGAATCGAGCGAAGGCACTGACAATTGAATTTAACAAAACGGGATTCACAAACAAGAAACTCAAGGAGTTGAAGAGAGGCAATTGGAACATTATTTCTGTCAAGCTTTACATCAGAAGAAGCTCTATCAAAAACCTTGAACCATAAGGAAAACACCGTGAAGCCCTTGACACATTTGACTGCCGCTGAACCTAAATCCTCAACGACGTTGAAACATCGATCTAACTAATTCATATATTGCTCAGTTCTTCAAAGATACAGTAAATATTGAGCTGATCGATTAGGGGAGAATTTTTCTCAAAGCTTGAATTCGTAAAGTCAACCAATTTTTTTAGTTTATCTAAGTCACGAATAAACGGGTATATCGATTCAATTATTCAAGTTCCTAAACCATATAGTCAATGAAGAGCGCGATTACTTGTGACGTGAAGCCTCAGGCGAGATTTGAACCCACCACCAACCCACAAGGTTACGGTTCTACCGAATTGAACCATCGAAGCTGTAATGTAAAAGGTGCTATGATGGCTAGAAGTAAAAAATGAGGGATTCAGAATCAACAACAGAACTATGTTATGTTTAAGGTTTTTCAGCTTTCTCAGCAAGGGAAGGGGATGGGCCCACTAGTTCAAATACAATGTCGCCAACCTTATCGAGGTCCATCATTTCGAAACCTCTCAGAGCATCGTACATCGATTGTAGGACTTTAAACCCATGTTTCTTGTATTTCTGAATCTCTTCTTAAAGATCTTGAATTGAAATTTCATATTATGGACGCCTTCTCTTTTGGTTTCCAAATGCTCCTCGTTAATGCTTGGTCATTTAATGACTTCCATAAGTTCGAATTCAAATGATGGTAATCGTGTAATAGCCGTTTTATGGGTGTATGACGTCTTTTTTACACACACAATAGCGTAGGGTTTATGTTCGCTAATTATTATTTTCCAAGGACCTAAACCAAAATGTTTCGAATAGAACTCTATAACTTTCTCAAGGTTTTGGACGACCACGCTAATTTAGAAGCCTTCAAGAAGCTGTAGCGATTCCAAATTCTCTTCTTAACTTATTCTCAATAATACTCCTTATAGAAGTGATTACCCCCTCAATTTTCTTGTAAAGATAGTGCATCCTAAAAAATATAGGTCTCTGTTAGCTAGCTACAAAGAATTTTCCGTCAACGCTTTTTCAAAAAAAGATTGAGTGGGCCGAGCCGGATTTGAACCAGCGATCATCACCTCGTAAAGGTGATATCCAAACCAAACTAGACGATCGGCCCTACGTGCTTCATCATTGTTTTGAGTGGTGGAGCTTAAATTAAGGTTTTCTCTATTTTTATTTGTTTGTGTTTAATTTATGCATAACTCTTCTTTTTCGTGCATAATGGCTTTGTATTGTTCAGATAGTGATCGGTATCTTCCTAGATAACCCCAACTTCGCTTTATTTTTTTAAGGATTACAAAGCATCGTTACTCATTATATAGTACTTTGAATCCTTCAAAAAAGGAATTAGGATAAGACTTTGAGGTTTGCTTTATCATAGATTCCCTTCAACCTTTCTAGTATTGGAGTATATAACTAGAAATCTCCTATTGAATAGCCTGAGTGTAACGTAATACTGGTATACTCTAGTTTGTTTACAATGTATTCTTGATATTAGCTGTCTATAAGTATATCCAGCATTTTACAAGGCGTTACGATGGTGTTAATTAGCTATCTTTTGCCACACTAAATGAGCTGTTTGCTCTAAGCCTTCAAATAACATGGGCGGTGTGCTTAACGTGAGCATATCTCCATCAAGTTTAAAATGACGGATAAACTGTATACCCGTCCAGTTGGGGAAGAAGCTCACTTCCACGTTGTGAATAACCGTATCCTCACGAACCTCATACGTCCCACAATATCCCGCATAAGTTTTCCCTGCATCAGCATACTCCTCTAATGTACCGCCCAAATGATCATTTACAGCAAATTGCAGTCGTTCCGTTGCAATCATATGGACCGACATATATCCATTACTCAGATACATGATATATCCCTGAGGTTTATCTCCTAAAGGATAGGTGACTTTGTTCCCTTGATGAAATTCAAAAGAAACGAGTTTCCATACACCAACGAACTTCTGAGACATCTCTATCTTCACCTTCATGAAAGACATAGCAGATTCTCGTATTTAAGACATCTAACAAAGCATAAAGCAACTAATTCTTTCTTTCATTATTCTCTTTTAATATTCACTCTTATTTAGTAGAAACACCTCTTCTTATTTTATCATTCCACATAAAGGCATAGTCATAAATACGGTACTAATACCAATGAAAATGAGGTGAAATGATTGGGTAGAAAAGAGAGGTGTCCTAACTGTGGAAGTAAAAAGATCATTATGAATCAGGATGGTACAAAGGAATGTAAAGTATGTAAACATACTTGGAAATATACGACAAAAAGGAAAACAGAAAAGAAAGGCAAAGTTAGATTTCGATAAGGATAAAGACTGTCAGAGTGAGGATTCAGAACCATATAATTTGAATATTAAAAAAGGCATTAGGCTAGGACTTTGAGATTTGCTTTATCATATATTCTCATAGCCAGCTCTTCACATCATTAAGGCGAATAATCAATTATTTTGGATATAGTTTTAGCTAGCTATTGGATGATGTTAGCTAGAATCTAATGTCATATAGTTTATAAGGACTGTACACATTTATACAAGTGATAAAAATTCTTTATTCTTTTGGTTTAATTCTTTTGGATATTGAATATTTAGCTAGCTAGACCCTTAAAGAGG
>JAZFSF010000162.1:0-4415 GCA_036446055.1 Bathyarchaeia archaeon
TAAGTTTATTTCGAATGTGGTTCGGATTTGAAGTGTAGATAGTCATGACGAATATAGATACCTTAGCAGGTTTCTAAAAAGAATTTTCAGAACCTATAGCAGGCGTGGTGTTTTACAAACAAAGCACGTGCTAGAAATTAGTTATTTGAAAGGTTTGATAGTGGTTGGTGAAAAAGTTAGCTGATCATATAAAATATGAGCTTTCTGTACAACTGAATATTTTTGTGTTAATTGTAATTAAAAAATGAGTGAGAAACATAAACTCAATTAATATCCCACATAAATTACAAACATATCGAAAGACGCTACTGTCTTCTTCCCCAATTCCTCTCGTCAAAACCTATTTCACATAGTTGTCGACATTCTATTTTGTGATGAATATGAAGTGTCTAGCCATACAATCAAGTCCAAACATTAATGGATTAACTTCAAGTCTCGCACAAGCTGTTTTAAACGGCGTTACGGCTGAAGGGGGAGTCACGGAGCTGATTCACCTGAATAAACTCGATGTTAAGCCTTGTATCGCCTGCGATAATGGATGGGGCCTCTGTAGAGAGAAAAATCTTTGTGTCCAGGAGGACGATTTCGAATCTCTCAGAAAGAAAATCACCGAAGCTGATGTCATTGTCTTCGCTACTCCGGTTTACTGGCACGATCTCAGTGAATCAGCGAAGCGATTTTTAGATCGCCTTCGTCGCTGCGAGTCTTTTTCGTTTAAAACTTTTACCGGAAAGAAGATCATCGGAATAGCTTCAGCTGGTGGGAGTGGTCGAGGAGCGGCGCGGGCTCTCTATAATCTTGAAGATTATCTTCGACGACTTGGATTCGAGATCTTTGACCTCGTGTCTGTGACCCGATTCTCCAAGGATCACAAGTTTAGTATGTTGGAAGAAGCGGGAAAACGCTTGGTACGAGGATGAGATAGAGGACACCGTTCGTCCTCTCATTTTAAGGTAACAAACGAAAGGTAGAGACTCAAGGCTTATGGAAGATAAGAAAAAACGCTTTTAACCATTTAATCGCAGTGTTTTTTTTTATGTTTGAACTATGATAAGCCTAAAGTCGATTCATATATTTAGTAGCAAAATCACGTATTCTATTGAGGCTTAAACAAAGATTTTGTACTAAGCGAACTTCGTTAAGAAAAATTCGAACCATTGTCTTATTCGACATTTTATTTGACAACCAGGAATGCTCTATCTTTTTTATGGTTAAGACTTAGATATTCAGTGGACATCTTTAATCGCTCGATCTTTGATAGTGTAGTTTTTAGTCAGTTGCTGAGTCCCTTGTTCGCAGATGGGAGTTATTTATGATCTTGGAGGAGTTAAGTCCTTGAGCCTATAAAGCTTCCCTGTTGGATAAGGAGGTCCTGTAGCTCAGTTACATCAATATCCCTAAGCTTTCTCCCACTCTTCAGTGAGAGAGCGGATGCTGTTCCAGCTCCCTGAGCAACAGCAATGGTGGTTGGCACCATCCTCGTTGCTCCCTGCGCGTCGTGGGTAGTCGATATACATCTCCCCACAGTCAAAACATTATTCAAGCCTTTAACGAATATACACCTATACGGTATCTGATAATATTCGCCTTCGGGTGGAGCAATTAGTTCGCTCCAGGCACCTTTAACATTGTGGATATCTATCCTCGCAGAGCCTGCAGCTATGGCGTCGGGAAATTTTCTTGCATGCAGAACATCATCTCTTGTTAACTTGTATTCTCCTATAATCCTTCTAGATTCCCGCACCCCAATATATGAGCCTACATCCACTAGGTAAGTATTCTCAAAGCCCTTCATGTACTTTTTAACAAAATTCATCAACTGCATAACCTGACTTAAGCCCTCCACCTCAGCATTAGTCAAATCCTCTGTTTTAGTGGGGTCTATTCCATGAATTCTAGTTGTGTTGACGTAGACTACTCCCTTAATGGGGGTCAGATGGAACCAGAAGCGACCTGTTGGGAAACTGTAAATTCCCTCTCTCTTCGCCTCTTCCACCTCTCTTAGATATGGATGTGCGTTGTGGGGAACTATTTCCCTGTATATTTTCTGCTTTTTGCCATAGGCCTTAAACACTTCTTCTATGTCTACTCCGCCGATTCTGAACGTCATGGTTACTGGTTGAAGCATTCCGTCGGATTCACGTCCCATCTCATATTTGGCTCCAGCTTTTACAGCGATGTCCCCATCACCAGTCGCATCGATGAAGATTTTGCCGTTCACAGCTTGTCTTCCTGACTTATTCTCAATAATCACCACCTTCAATTCCTTGTCTTCAACAAGAGCGTCCACAGCCAACGTATGGTATAAAAGGCGAATTCCCTCTTCTTCAGTCATCTCCTGGAGGACAAATTTTAATATCTGAGGGTCAAAGCACTCAACTCCACTCAGCATACCTGCAAGACGTTTCTTAACTTCATATTCCTCTATGAATCCACCGAGTTTCTTACATCTCTCTATTATCTCAAGATATATCCCTTGAACAACCCTCTTTTCGTGGGGTATCCTTCCCCAGAAGGCGTGAGAGACATCCATTCTGGTCATAAAGCCTCCTGTCGTCGTCCCACCTAGACAATTAGACCTCTCCACCACCAAGACATCGGCTTCATTTCTTGCGGCAGCGATTGCTGCCGATACGCCTCCTGGTCCGCCTCCTAAAACAACAACATCAGCTTCGTACGATACCGGAATATTCTTCTCAGCCTCAACTATATAGTTCATAATAAATCACTAGACGTCCTTTTGTAAATATATTCATTTAAGCTTTAGCCTTTAAATGTAGCTTCCTAAATTAGCTATCTAAGACTAGTGTCCATGAAAAAACGTTAATTTTAACTCGCGAATCCTCCTAAGTTGTTTTTGATATCGCGCGTTAAATATTTATACCTGAAAAAATAATTGTTCTGTTTATGGCAAGACCTGATTGGGACAGATATTTCTTGGATTTATGTGAGTCCGTTTCCAAGCGCGCAACATGTGATCGTGGGATGTCAGGATGTGTGATTGTTAAAGAGAAGAGGATAATGACAACCGGATATGTAGGTTCTCCTGCAGGATTACCACATTGCGGTGAAGTTGGTCATGATATGAGAAAGGTCTTTGACGAGGATGGAAATGTCAGTCAACATTGTGTGCGCACTCTACATGCTGAGCAGAATGCAATCATTCAAGCCGCAAAGTTCGGTATATCACTAGACGGTGCTACGCTTTACTGTAAAATGACGCCTTGTCGCAGATGCGCTATGATCATAATAAACGCGGGTATCAAACGAGTGATATGTGAGAAAAGATATCATGCTGATAAAGACACAATAGAACTTTTTAAAAAATCAGGTGTAGAGCTGACCGTGATGAGTAAAGAAGTCGAGAATTACGACAATCAGTAGAACAGAGATAGCGCACGTTAAAAAATCGTATTTGAAACCATTGGAGACAGCATAATTAGCTGATTAGCTAAGGGTTACGTACGCTAAAACTATATTAAGTATCGAACTATAACCAAATTTTGTGAGGTAATATGAGTATGAGCACTATTAAGGATAAGTTAAAAGCTGGTAAAACCGTTATTGGAACGACTGCATCTTTAAGAAGCCCTGTGGCATTTTTAGCTGATGCTGGGTTTGATTTCATTCTCTTTGATACTCAGCACTCGCCTGTAGACATCAAAGAATTACAGCCTCAAATCCAAGCAACGAAAGGCAGAAACGCTATTCCGATCATTCGAGTAGGGAGGAACGACCCTGCACTTATCTGCTACGCTCTCGACATAGGCGCCAAGGGCATAATAGTGCCAATGGTTAACACTAAAGAAGAAACTGTCAATATGGTAAAATGGTGTAAATATCCATTTGAGGGCGTAAGAAGCTCTGCTGGAATGAAAGGTGATTGGGGAGAATTCAAGAACTATCGTGAATACATGGATGCATTCAACGAGCAAATACTAGTCGTACCCATGATTGAGACAATGGAATCTTTAAGCAATATAGAGGAGATTGTATCTGTTCCCGGTGTTGACGTTCTCTTAGTAGGGCCTTCCGATCTCTCAATTAACCTGGATGTCACGTTAGATTATCTTAACCCAAAATATCAAAATACATTGGATAAGATTGCAGATGCCTGCGAGAATGCCGGTGTTGTCCCTGGTATATATTTCATTCCTGGCGGTCAAGACCCCAGCGCATTCGTTGAGAGGGGATTCCGGTTCTTCACCTTGCCATGGAATCAATGGGCCAGTACCGGTATCAAAAATGCTCTATCGAAGATTAAAAAATGAAAGCAATGGAGGAAGCTATAGCTTAATCGCTTCCTTTCATAATCTTTTTTATACGAATTGGATTGCACGCTATTCTTGCCCGCGGGCACGCCGAAGCCGTTCCCGGCCCGGATCTGGCAGAACGAATGCTGCCGGCGCGGGCGA
>JAZFSF010000163.1:0-3941 GCA_036446055.1 Bathyarchaeia archaeon
TACCATTTAACCCGAAGGGAAAGCTCGTTTTATCAAGCTTATAACGAAGGGTCAACTCACGCAAAAAAGCGATACGATAACGCAAGACGAAGAGATCGAGTTAACAAGTCACGTCGAAGAACTACAGGGTACAAAAGCGAATCTTAGTGTAGAAGAGACAATCCTGGAAGGTTATGTATCTTTACATAAGTTTCATAAATGTTCTAAGCGAATTCTAGACCCAGGTTCTCCAGATACTTGATGGCTTTCTTCCTACTTTGAAGGAAGCGGTTTGTAGGTCTTTGTTTAACGTAGTCGTAGCATGCTTTGTGGGAGTTGAAGAAGGCTTGGGGGTCTGAGTATATGAGTATCCGTCTGTCCCTACTGGTGTCAAACGATTGAAGTTTTTCTCTTCGTATTCTTCCAAGTAACTCATCTAGGTCAGTCATCTTGATCCGTGACTTCAAGGCGGCATCGGAAACCTCGATCACCCACTTAACTCTGGTGGGGGGCGGTGTCCACAGGCAGCGTAGGTTGGGGCCCATCACCGTTCCCATGATACTTGGAATGGCTGTCGAAAGGAGGTTCTCCACCGTAGCCGGGTCCTCCTGAGTTATTGAGCGGGTTCCTGCATCGATACTCGTTATTGTATTCTTGTGTCTGCGAAGGGCTTTTTGCGCTGCAAAGCTACACCAAGCTCCCTTCTTCTCATCAATTTCATTTCGAACTCTCATACTCTTGATTATAGGAGAATGAGGTTCTCGTCGAAGTTTGCCCACGTCGCCTTGGTACTGTATAGAGTCGCGGTAAACTATCCAAGCCGCAATATTTCGAACTACTGCCTCGATCATGGCGCCTTCCCAATCACCGGCGAAGCCACCTACACTTCCGCCTGCCCCTCCATTCTGCCTAAAACACCCATACTCCTCATAGTAGATGGAGGCTGCCAAAAGACTCGTTTCAACCTTTAAGTCAGGTAAAACAGAGAGTAGAAGCCCATCACTAGAACGAAGCCCCCGCTCCTCATCCTTCGCAGCTATGAACGCTTCAGCAGTGGTTAGGATGGGATAGTAGCAGAGGGCGAGGCCGGTTCTACCCGCGAGGTTTACGCCTATTCTGGCTCGCTCAGTAGCCTTCCGAGCCGCATAGACGACCATGGGTGTGCCGTGGACCTCACGTCCCATTATTCGATTGTAGTTAAAGGTTTCAAGGAAGTCAATCCTAGGTGTCTTGACGAGTTCCTTGATCATGTTCTCTAGGGGCATGAGTTCTTCGCTCCAGGCGCTGTGTCCTCCAGCTATTATGTTTGGCGGCCTGGTATCCTCAATCTTTCTTTGTATTATGGTTCGAACATCTCGGTCTCTTCCAACCGTGATCTTATCGGGTGCTTCTCTACACGCCTCTATCACTTCTTCCTCTGTGAACTGTATCGCTCTGTTCGTGGAAATGCAGTATACTCCCATCGTGGAGAGGTACTCTAAGGCTGCGTCAAAGAGATGGTCCGCGTAATCGTCGTCTACCTCATAAAATTTTCCAACTTCTCTTATCTTTAATTCATGCTTATTGGCGAGTTCCTGCATTTTCCGAAACATGCCAATGTTCCACTCCTTATCATCCATCTTAGGCCCTTTCTGGGCTCTTTCAGCTACCTCAGTAAGACTAATCATTCACAGACCCTCCAATCCAATACTGGAGAGAGTTTATTATAAGCTTTAGTAGCTAACTCACCTCATCCTTCTCCAATAAGTTGGGAAACCTGCTTCCCTTGATATGGTGCGAAACCACTTCTTTTCCATCACTAACCTCTATTTTCCCAAAAAAGACGATTCTAGCTAGTAAAAAAAACTAGAGTGAATGTGTATGGACGATAATATCGTTTGCTCAAATCAAAGTTATAATCTGTCTTGATATCCGAGAGGAAACTCTACCTTGAGTTCGACGATGCCTCTTCCCAGCATTTTCTATGTTTGGTATAGTAAAAAAAGAGTGTTTCTCCCCAGTAAGATTAAGTAATTGGGATAGGATATGAATGATGTGAGTATCGGTGGTATGCTAAATGGGGTATAAGTTGATTACGGGTGGAATCGCTCATGAGAGCAATACATTATCAAATTCTCCAACAACTCTGGAAGATTTTAAACGCCAAACCTATAACTTGGGGAACGCGGTCCTTGAAGGTAACTTGGGGCGGGGCGTAATTGGAGGCTTTATGGAGGTAGCGGCAAGCAAAGGCGTAGAGCTTCTTCCAACCCTTCAAGCGAGTACGACGCCTAAAGGCCCCGTTACGAGGAAAGCCTTTGACCACATTTTTACGGAGTTATTGAGTCGCGCAGAGAATTATGCGGATGTTGATGGTGCGGTCCTATTACTCCATGGAGCGATGATCGTTGAAGGCATTGATGATGCCGAGGGATACATGCTCAAGGAGATACGTAAGATTCTTAGCCGTAACAAGCCTATAGTTACCGTTCTTGACCTCCATGCCAACATGACAAAAGAGATGATAGACAACGCTGACTGCCTTGTTGGATACGATACGTATCCCCACGTTGATCAAGTGGAGCGAGGCCGTGAGGCGATGAGGATCATTCTCGGTATTTTGGATGGAGATTTAAAGCCAGCCACAGCGTTGGCCAAGCCTCCCATCATCCCTCCTCTTCAGGGTTTTGTGACCTTCCGATCAAACGGTGGAAGCAGATTAGTGCAATTGGCTCATGAGATGGAGAAGAACCCTCAAGTCATCAACGTCTCCACCTTTGCTTGCTTCCCCTTTGCAGACACACCCATTACAGGCCTCGGCCTCTTGGTTAACACCAACGATGACCCAGTCCTAGCAAAAAGGCTGGCCAGAGAACTGGCTGAGTATGCCTGGAAGATAAAGGAAGAATTCCTTGTCAAGCTCGTTGAGCCAAATTTTGCGATAAACGTCGCCATGCAAGCCCCTGGAGGGACCTTCATTTTAGCAGACATTGCAGATACTGGGGCGGGTGGCACTGCAGGAGATGGAACAATAATCCTCAAAGCCCTTCTAGAGAGTGGTGCTCGGGACGTAGCCGTGGCGCAGATTGCTGATAAAGAAGCCGTAGATGAATGCTTGAAGAATGGCATAGGCTCAAAAGTGAGGTTAAAGGTGGGGGGAAAGCAAGACCGGTTTCACGGGGATCCTGTGGAAGTTACAGGAATCGTCCGACATATCTCTGATGGAACCTACATTCGAAGAGGGCCTCAGAACCCTGGCGGTGAAGAACACATGGGCGCTACAGTAGTGCTTGAGATCGGTGGACGACACGGCATTGACCTCATGTTAACCTCCCATCGAGCACACCCATCTGACCTTCAACACTTTCGCAGCGTTGGAATAGAGCCTACTGATAAGAGAATACTGGTCCTCAAATCTGCTGCCCATTATCGGGCTGCCTTCTCTCCAATAGCCATTGAGGTTTTCGAGGTTGACGCCCCAGGAATTTGCCATCCATACCTAGATCGGTTTGAATGGAAAAGGCTTCGTCGACCCATATGGCCTCTTGACAAGATTGATGGGGTGCCTGAGTTCAACCCTATAATGGCTTCCCGCCAATAAATTTTGAGAAGAGTTTCTATGAAACTATTTGAGTTTGAAGCAAAGAAAATTTTTGCAAAAAATGGTATATCGATTCCAAAGGGAAGAGTCACATACACGCCTGATGAAGCAAGAGAAGCAGCACATGAAATAGATGGAGCAGTCGCGATAAAATCGCAGGTTCTGGTTGCTGGAAGGGGAAAGATGGGTGGAATAAAATTCACTGACAACGTTGAAGAGGCACGCACGATTGCAGAAACGCTAATCGCGAGCATAATTAAAGGGTTGAAAGTAGACAGTCTTCTCGTCGAGGAAAAACTTAGGATTTCAAAGGAACTCTTTATCAGTGTAACTGTTGACAGGTCCGCTAGGTGCTATGTTATTTTGTCTTCTACCGAAGGTG
>JAZFSF010000164.1:0-4836 GCA_036446055.1 Bathyarchaeia archaeon
GTGGAGGATTCAACGTCCCATCTAGTTACTACGGTAGTTTGAATCAAAAATACTTGGATTCTTCCCCTATGAAGGGTCAAATAAAGAGCGGATAGTCTTTAGAGAGGGTTTATCCTGTTCTCCTCGATGTAGTCCCAGTCAATCTCCATCCCCAGTCCTGGTTTCTGTGGAATGAGGACGTTACCCTCATCGTCCATTGGGTCACAGATCTTCTTAAGCGGAGGAAGCGGCGTCTCGTAGTCAAAGCCTGGACCCAACAAGCCCCTTTCAAACCATTCAGATAGTTTTGGACTCGTCGCTCCTAGAATCTGTAGATGTCCAAAGCCTCCGCCGTGCAATTCACACTTCACCCCATAGGCCTCACATAGATCTACGCATTTCTTCACTGCTGTGATGCCTCCGAATCCACATTCCATCCGTATCATGTCTGCTGCTCGCCTAGCGATCCACTCGCCCCTAGTGTAGAAGCTGCCTCCACTCATCTCAGGTGCGAGAACCGGGATCTTGAGTCCACTGCAAAGAGTGATGTATGGCTCTATTCTAGTTTCTAACAAGGGCTGTTCAAACCAGTAGAAGTTAAGCTTCTCCAACTCCCTCCCGACCCAAAAAGCTTCTTCCAGTGAATACCCGCCGCCAGCCCCCACAGTCCAAGGGTCATACATCAGAGTCATCTTGTCACCCACTCTCTCTCGAACAGCTTTGCAGACTTCAATGTCCTGTCTGGGAAAAGTAGTTGTGTCGGGACAAGGTTTCTTCTTGATGGGGTCATAAAAGATGTATGGGTGTATCTTATAGGCCTTGTATCCTTCTTTTAAACACTCTTCAGCGTGGTCAGCGTACACCTCTGGCGTTCCCAGGTTCGGACCCGAGCTAGCATAGGCCTTTACTCGATCCCGAAACCCGCCGAGAATCTTGTGAATAGGGACATCGAAGCATTTTCCAGCCAAGTCCCAGAGAGCCATGTCAATGACGCCAATTATACGCTCGCTTACACGCCATCTCGTTAAAGAATACATCCACTGCCAAAGCCGCTCCCTGTCGAAGGGGTCTTCTCCAACGAGAAGTGGTTTTATCCATCGATCAGTGACTGCTTTATCTCCACCGAGACAGAGACCCTCAGCACCGTCTTCAGTCACAATCCGTGTCAGACTCGACGTTACCTCGTATTTAGGACCGAAAAAATCGTATTGATATCCCCAACGCGTATAATGCACTGTGCTATACGTCTTGAATTGTATCGTTTCAACATCCCGTATCTTCATATCCATTCACCGCAACGCATATGTACAGTATACAGGCAGAGTATAAAACCGTCATTGCGAAATCTACTTTTGAAGAGTTAATAAAATGTTCACATGCGAGACAAGTATTCTTGAACTGCATACCGTCAATACAGTACGTGCTTAACCTATGCTCTCATATACCGACTCTTTTTGCTTTTTGTTGAACAATCAGTAACTAAGCTAGCTAACTTAAAATTTGTAAATAAATCTCATCCTGCCTTATGATATCTATTCGAACTCATCCAAGAACGTAACTTTCAGCATCCTCATTACAGCTATCATTGACTTTATAACCATGAGATAAGCAGAAATTTACTATGTATACCCTCGCTTCTAATCTCACTCATCAAAAATAAAAAAAGATGCCACGCTTTAGTTGGTTTACGAGTTCTCAAACATGTTTAAAGTAAACCCGACCTGACAGGTTTCGAGGATGATTATAGATTCTTATGAATCTTCCTCGATAGTTGAATTCTGATTTATCCCTTTGAATTGGCTCATATATAGGCGGAAATAGAAGCCTTTCTGGCGCAGCAGTTCTTCGTGGATTCCTCGTTCGATGATTCTTCCCTCGTTTATCACGAGGACTTGGTCAGCATTGCGGATGGTACTGAGGCGGTGAGCGATGACGAAGCTGGTTCGGTTTTTCATAAGTCGTAAAAGCGCCTCCTGAATCTGAACCTCGGTTCGAGTATCGATACTACTCGTTGCCTCGTCTAAAATCAGGATACCTGGATCAGCGACTATGGCTCTAGCTATTGATAACAGCTGGCGCTGTCCTTGGCTGAGATTGCCCCCCCGCTCAGATATTGGCGTCAGGTAGCCTTGAGGAAGTCGCGTTATGAAGTTGTCGGCATTGGCTAGCTTTGCTGCTTCAATGCACTCCTCTTCCGTCGCGTCCAACCGACCATAACGGATGTTATCCATTACCGTACCAGAGAAAAGGAAAACGTCTTGGAGGACGATACCCAACTGTCTACGTAACGTATCTTTTTGAATTTGGCGGACGTCATGACTGTCTATTGTTATTGTGCCGCCTTGGATGTCATAGAACCGCGTTAGTACATTAATGATAGTGGTTTTTCCCGCGCCCGTGGGTCCCACAAGCGCTATGGTCTGCCCGGGCTCGGCGACAAAGCTGATGTCCTTGAGGACGGGAATCTCAGGCACATAGTTGAAGTTTACGTGGTCAAATACTACCTGACCCTTTACGTTCTCGAGAGAGAAGGCGTCGGGAGCATCCTGGACTTCTGGTCGCTCATCGATGATTTCAAAGATGCGTTCGGAACCGGCGAGGGCTGATTGGATGCTGTTGTAGAGCTCCGCTATTTGTCGTAGGGGTCGTGCGAATAGTCGCGAGTAGCTGATGAAGGAGGCGATTGTGCCAACACTTGCCATACCATTTAAGATGAGCCATCCACCTAAGCCAGCTACGACAGCGATATTAAGATTACTCAGTATCCCCATGAGGGGCATGACCAAAAAAGCATAAGTCATAGCGTGGATGCCAGCATCGCGCACAGCGTAGTTTATCAGGTCAAATTTCTTTAGAGCAGTCTTCTGCTGATCGAAGGCGATTACAACACGCTCTCCACTTATAGTTTCCTCCATGGTGGTAGTGAGACGTCCCATGTTCATCTGGAGGCCACGGAAGCCTGAACGGGTGCGCTTCCCCACGAAAGCCGCGACTCCTATCATGATGGGAAAGACAAGGAGGCTGCCCAGAGCGAGCCAGATGTTTAAACCAAACATAATCAGTAAAACCCCGACCGAGGTCAGTAAGTTCGTGATAAGGCGAGTGACGTTCTGGGTAAGGGCTTGATTGATGGCGTCAACATCGTTAGTCAGTCGGCTCATCAGGTCGCCCGTAGGTTGTCTATCAAAGAAGCTTAACGAGAGTGTTTGGAGATGCTCAAAGAGTTCATTACGGAGGTTTTTCAGAACACGTTGAGCAACGGTCACCATGATCCAGCCACCAGCCATGGACGTGAGAGCTCGACCAAGATAGGTGCCAAGCATGAGGAGCGAGATACTGAGTAGGCCCTGAAGATCGCCTGTACTTATGAATTGATCTATAACAACACCGATTAAGTAGGGACCAAGCAAGGAGAGGAGGGTGCTCGTCACAACCAAGAAAACGACGACGCCCAACTGCAGTCGGAACGGCTTAAGATATGAGAGGAGTCGTCGCAAGGCTCCTCGTGTGTCCTTTGCTTTTTCAATGGTTCTACCGCCCATGTGACTCATTGGCCCTCGTCTACGGAAGCCGCCTCTTCGATCTTCACGATGGCGATCACTCATCATCCTTACCTCCCGTACCAAGCTGAGAGTCATATATTTCCTGGTATATGGGGCTTGTTTGCATCAGTTCAGAGTGCGTACCTTCGGCCACGATCGTACCTCTATTCAGCACGACGATTTTATCGGCGTTGAGGACAGTGCTCACACGCTGTGCGACGATGAAACTTGTGCGATCCTTAATCAACGCCTCCATGGCCTCATGAATCTTCGCTTCGGTCTCCACGTCTACAAAGCGGGTGCTGTCATCTAAGATGAGAATCCTCGGGTTCACGAGGAGGGCGCGAGCTATCGCAAGCCTTTGCTTCTGTCCACCAGACAGATTAACGCCCCGCTGCCCGATCAAAGCATCGTAGCCATCAGGTAAACTCATGATAAATTCGTGGGCTTGCACGGTCTTCGCTGCGGCTATTACCTCTTCTTCCGTAGCGTCGGCTTTGCCATACTTGATATTATCGCGGATGGTGCCAGAGAAGAGAATGATTTCCTGGAGGCTTATGCCTATTTGCGAGCGAAGCGAGTCTTGTGAAATCTTTCGTACATCCACATCGTCAATCGTAACTCGTCCCTTGAGGACATCATAAAACCGAGGGATGAGATTTATTAGACTTGTTTTACCGGAGCCGGTAGCGCCAAGTATTGCGATGGTTTGTCCAGGCTCGGCTACGAGGTTAATGTTTTGTAAAACGGGCTCAGCACCATCGCCATTATAGCTGAAAGAGACATCCTCAAAGGCCACTCTGCCTTTGATTGCTGTCATGGTCAATGCGTTTGGTTCGTCTTGCACCTTAGATGTGGAGTCAATGATTTCCATCACTCTTTCAGCAGAGGCGTTGGCAGCAGAGATCTGACCGGCCATCATCGAGAGCATGAGTAAGGGGAACATGGTTGACATAAGATAATTAATGAAGGCCATGATTTCACCCACGGTGAGGCTGCCTGCGACCACTTGGAGTCCCCCAAAGTATATGACAGCCACGGTGCTTAGGTTCATCACTAGGATCATTACGGGAAAAAGTACAGATATGAGACGAGACACTTTGAAGCTCTGATTCATGAGATCGGTGTTTGCTTCGTTAAACCGCGTGTTCTCGTATACTCTTCGAACGAATGCCTTAACCACTCGGATCCCCGAAAGGTTTTCCTGAAGAATCTGATTCAGTGTTTCCAGTTTCTTCTGAACCACCATGAATATGGGTTGAGCTATTCGAATAAAGATGATGATAAGGATGAGGGTGATGGGGAGTAGAAGGAG
>JAZFSF010000165.1:0-9751 GCA_036446055.1 Bathyarchaeia archaeon
TAGGCGGTCAACCAGTGTTAATACTTAGAGAAGGAACAACAAGATCTCGGGGACGAGAAGCCCAAAGAGCAAATATAACTGCTGCAAAGGTTGTGGCTGAAACCGTTAAATCCTCCCTAGGGCCAAAAGGAATGGACAAAATGCTTGTCGATGGCTTGGGAGATGTCACTATAACCAGTGACGGTGCAACAGTCCTGAAGGAAATGGACATTCAACACCCTGCGGCTAAGATGATGGTGGAAGTTGCTAAAACAACCGACGATGAAGTCGGAGACGGCACAACATCTGTCGTCGTACTTTCGGGTAGATTACTCGAAAAGGCAGAAGAGTTAATTTCTAAAAATATTCATCCCACGATAATTGTCGATGGATATCGAGCTGCCACCGAAAAAGCATTAGACTCTTTAAAAGAAATCGGGATTAAAGTCTCTCCAACCGGCAAGGTCATGCTTAAAAAAGCGGCTATGACGTCCATGGGAAGTAAACTCGTTTCCGATTATCGCGACTATTTGTCTGACATCGTCGTAGACTCCGTCTTGAATGTGGCACAGAAGGAGGATGGAGAATACAAAATAGATTTGGACGACATCAAGATTAATAAAAAGGCAGGAGAATCACTCCTCGCAACGAAACTCATTAACGGCATTGCGATTGACAAGGAGGTCGTGCACTCAGGGATGCCTAAGCGAGTTGAAAATGCAAAGATTGCCCTAATCAATTCCGCTATAGAAGTCGAGAAAACGGAATTCAGTGCTAAAATCAGCATTGAGAGACCGGAGGAAATGCAGGCTTTTCTCGACGAAGAAGAGCGAATGTTACGGGAGATGGTTGACAAAATCACCTCTACAGGCGCCAATGTCCTGATTTGCCAAAAGGGAATTGATGATTTAGCTCAACACTTTCTTGCAAAGCAGAACGTGTTAACTATCAGACGATGCACTCAATCTAACATAGAGAAACTGGCGAAGGCTACGGGCGCAAAAATCGTCATCAACATTGATGACCTAACCTCCGAGGACCTAGGTAACGCTGCGTTGACTGAGGAACGAAAAGTTGGTGAAGACAAATGGGTCTTCATCGAGGGCTGTACGAATCCTAAAGCCGTCACCATTCTGATTCGAGGTGGCACAGATAAGGCGGTTGATGAGGCTGACCGCTCGATTCACGATGCCTTATGTGTAGTCCGCAACATCGTTTTGGCGCCTAATGTCGTTGCCGGAGGCGGCGCACCAGAGATAGAGGTTTCATCGAAGGTGAGGAAGTGGGCTGAATCCCTATCAGGCAAAGAACAACTCGCAGCTCTTGCTTTTGCCGAGGCATTAGAAGTAATACCGACCACTCTGGCTGAGAATGCTGGATTAGATCCCATAGACATTCTCGTAGAATTGAGATCTCGCCACGAAAAAGGCGAGTTATGGGCAGGAGTAGATGTCTTCAACGGTAAAGTCAACGATATGGCAAGCCAAGATGTTTATGAGCCACTGGTTGTGAAGGAACAGATTATCAAGTCCGCGAGTGAGGTAGCGTGTATGATTATCAGAATCGATGACGTCATTGCATCAGGAAGATCGAGTATGCCATCAATGCCACCGGGAGGACCCGGAATGGGTGGACCAGACCTAGACTAGTACACCCTTTTTCCTCATTTTTTTTATCTTTCTTTAGGATTCTAACGTAGATCCAATGTTTTTCTCGATATTAACTATCAATAAGTGATTATCGTAAATTACTGTAAAGGGTTATTAGAGTCGCGACCATCATAATTGTGGGTATATACAATCCTCTATTCAGATGGAGACCCGTTTCGACGAATCCAATAAAGGCTGGCGATTCGCCAATTGATGACCATTGGACCTACCCAAAAACGGGACATTGAATCTTGTCTGAATGGAGGCGGTGGGCGAAAATAAGGCCCGCATCAGAGAGAACCCAGCCGAGAGGGAAGATTTTTCCTTCCAGTGAGGTCGGGTGTTAGTGGTGTGGGACACATCATGGCCCATCGAAAACAGAAGACGTTTTAAGAGGGCGAGGCAGCTTTATGATGAAATATTTGGCGTGACCCTTCATGGATTTAGAAACAAAGCTTAACCTCATTAAACGGGTCGGCGAAGAGATCGTCACCGAAGACGAGTTGAAGACATTACTTGAGACCAAGACCCATCCCACAGCTTACGATGGCTTTGAACCTTCTGGTTTAGCTCCAGTACACTTTGGCATCTATCGAGCAATCAATCTTGAAGACCTGAATAAGGCAGGCATCAAATTCAAACTCTGGATTGCTGATTGGCATGCGTGGGCCAACAACAAGATGGGTGGAGACTTAGATAAGATACGACAGGTCGGTGAGTACTTTATTGAGGTGTGGAAGGCCTCCGGAATCGACATGGATAACGTTGAAGTACTCTGGGCAAGCGACGCCATGAATTCTAGGGACTATTGGAAGAAAGTTTTACTCATTGCTAAAAACACGACGGTGAACAGGGCAATTCGCTGTTTAACGATCATGGGACGGACAACCACGGAACTCAATACGACGGTGCAACTCATGTATCCCATGATGCAGACAGCAGACATCTTTCATTTGGAAGCCGATATCTGCCAACTCGGCATGGATCAGCGGCGGGCAAACATCTTGGCGAGGGAAGTGGGGCCAAAGCTAGGCTGGTGGAAGCCCGTCATTGTGAGCCATCACATCTTAATGGGGTTGCAAGGGAAGAAGACTCCGGAGGGATACGATGAAGACGGGAGAATCGACGCCCAAATCAGCTCCAAAATGAGTAAGAGCCGACCTGAAACCTGCCTTTACGTTCACGACAGCAAGGAAATGATAAATCAGAAAATCCAAGGGGCCTTCTGTCCAGAACGGATTGTGGAGGGAAACCCCATTCTTGAATACTGCAGGTACATCATATTCCGAAAACTTAAAGTCTTCAGGATTGAGAGGCCTCTGCGATACGGCGGAGATGTAGACCTGTGGGATTACAACGAACTGGAAACAAGGTTTAGTGAGGGAAAGATTCATCCTTTAGACCTCAAAAAAGCCGTTGCCAAGTCCTTGAACACTATAATTTCACCGATACGGGAACACTTCGAAAAAAATAAGCGGGCAGCAGAACTTTACCGAGTGGTAAAACAGGAAAAAATCACGCGATGAACCTCCTCATAGCGAAACAACCAAAGAGAACACGGTTTGTCAGATGAGTATGATGAAACGCCTCCACCATGTATCTGGATGGAGAAAGAGAAAACTCGACGAACTCCACAAAATTTTCCGAAAGATTGCAGATAAATCCATGGAAACGGTTATTCTTGTGGAAGGAAAAAAGGATCGTTCAGCCCTCAGAGTCCTGGGGATTCCAGGTAAAATTATTTGTCTGAAGCACTCGGGTCAAATACTCTTTGACGTCCTCGACCAAGTGTCCGATAGGGAAGTCATTCTCCTCTTAGACTTCGACGATTACGGCATTTCTTTAGCGATGAAGATAACCCAATACCTAGAAGAAAAGAGGGTTAAGGTGAATTCTGTGTTCTGGCGGAAACTCAGAGGCCTAGTCAGAAGGGACGTGAAGGACATTGAGGGTATTCCTTCGTATTTAGAAAAGTTAAAAAAGCGCCCCACCGTTAAATTAGACACTTGAGCATTGACCGTTAAACGGTCCATAGCTTATACTTAAAAATAACTCAATATTAAAGTGGAGGATAATTATTTGGGTAATTCTCAACCTATTACTCCGAAGTATGTTGTTAAAGCCGCCTTCGAAGTCGATGGCGTAGTCGAAAAATCTGATGTGATAGGAGCGATTTTTGGACAAACGGAAGGTCTCTTCGGCCCCGATTTAGATTTACACGCACTCCAAAAGACGGGACGGATAGGTCGAATAGAAATTAAGATGGAATCCAAGCAAGACGAAACGCGAGGATCAATACTTATCCCGTCCAGTCTGGACAAACCGATTACAGCACTCACCGCTGCCGCGGTCGAAAGCGTAGACCGTATAGGCCCCTGTTCCGCTCGCGTCACCTTAACCACGATTGAAGACATACGCGTAACCAAACGAGAGTCCATAATCTCGCGAGCACAGGATATACTGCAAAAATGGATTATTGAATCAACGCCCACCATCGCACAACTTACAAGCAAGGTATCCGAATCCATTAAAGTATCCGAAATCGTTTCGTATGGATCTGATAAGCTCTCAGCAGGTCCTGATGTGGCCTCGTCAAAAGCCATCATCATCGTTGAAGGAAGAGCTGATGTTGGCGTTCTGCTTAAAACTGGCTTAAAGAACGTCATTGCGTGCGAAGGCACCAATATCCCGGAAACCCTTATAAAACTGAGTAAAACCAAAGAAGTAACAGCGTTTCTGGATGGTGACCGAGGAGGCGACTTAATCCTCAAAGGTCTCATGCAGGTTGCAAAGGTAGACTACGTAGCAAGGGCTCCTAAAGGAGTTGAAGTCGAGACATTATCGCCGAAACAGGTTCTTAAAGCCCTCAACGAAAAAATCTCCGTCAATCTTAAAGACTCCAAAGAAAAACCTCCCGCTAAAAAAGCTAGAAGTAGAAAACCAAGGAGAGCACCCACGAGAGCACCCACGAGAAGAAGAAAGAAGCAACTCATGACGATGCCAGAGCCCATAGTTTCTGCTGCATCGAAACTCAAAGGAACCTTAGAAGCCGTTCTCCTAAATGAGAAATATCAGGTAATCACGCAGATGCCTGTGAGCGATTTGTGTACCAATCTGCAAGAAACAGAAGCCGTCCACACCATAGTTTTCGACGGCGTGATAACTCAACGGCTTGTCGACATCTCTGGCGACCGAGGAGTGAAACGCATTCTCGGCGACCGGATTTCAGGAGTGATTAAACGCCCTGTCGACATACAGCTCCTAACAGTAAGCGAAATCACAAAAGGAGACGCAACTTAAAAAAATACAGAATCTCAGTTTTCCTTCCCTTTTAAATCCATTTTTGGATACCTTCTAAAATCGAATACGTGTAAAAGGCGTAGAAAAACATACAATGGTCGTTTGTGACGTTGAGTTGCAACTGAAGATGCGGGAAATCGCCAATCAGCTTATGTAAGTAATGTCCCGCTTGTAAAAACCGACAAATCTTCTAACCGAAGAGAAAAGAGTACCCAGTGAAGATGAGTGTTAAGTAGTTAAAGAAAGAAGTGGAGGACAACCTCCCGTACATTAAAATAATTTCATGTCAACGACATTCTGATTCTCACAAAGAGGTTTCTGGGAACTCCTATCTTCAAAGTCATCTCAGAGGTCACGATAAAATGAAGAGGGCGAGAGGACCATGGCTGGAGATACTTCATTATCCCCCAATTATATAACATCTCCATCTTCGTCTAACAGCAGAGTACCTCATTTTACCAGTCGTGAAGCGGATAACGCTGCCATCGCACCTTCACCCACGGCCGTGACAACCTGCATTCCCCTGCCCGTGCAGTCTCCCGCAGCGAAGACACCGACAATATTTGTCCTCTGTTCTCTATCAACCCGTATCCACCCCCGATAATCCATTTCAACGCCCGCTGTTTCAACAATCTCCGTAATTGGCACGTAGCCTACAGCGACGAAAACACCGGTACACATCAGCTTGTAACTTTTAGATTGGGTTAAATCTTTCACCCTGATTGACTCAACCAACTGTTGCCCCTCGATGGCCTCAACCTTATGGTGATGCAGAATCTGAGTGTTGTCTTTATCCTCAAACCGTTTGATCAGGGACTCAGCTGCGCCCAACTTATTGTCTTTGGAGATGAGGAAAACCTTTGAGGCCACATCGGAAAGGAATAGCGCTTCTTCGAGTGCCTCGTCTCCAGAGCCCACCACAACCACGCTCCGACCCCGAAAGAGGGGACCGTCACACGTCGCGCAGTAAGAAACACCTTTACCGAGAAACTCCTTTTCTCCTGGGATACGTAAGTGTCTTCTTTGAACCCCCATGGCGAGAATGACGCTTTTCGTCGTATATCGTTCTTTTCGCGTCAAAACAGTCTTTACTTCCTCCTTCAAGGAAAAGGAAACCACTTCCTCGTTTGTGATTACCCCTCCCATCTTCTCCAGTTGAGCCACCATCTTTGTCGCCAATGCGTAACCGCCGATGGCATCGGGGAACCCCGGATAGTTTTCAACTAAATGGGCCTCAACAATCCTTCCTCCAGGAAGTTTTCCCTCCAAAACAAGCGTCTTTAATCCCCTCCGTAAAACGTAAATTCCTGCAGTCAATCCTGCGGGGCCTGCGCCAACAATAATTACTTCGTAGTCTGTCGTAACGTCGCTCATTTTGTCTCTCTCCTGATAATGAGGTTCATAAGGTCTTCAAAAAAGTTGTGGTCTACTCCAAAATCTCTCATTATATCGGAAAGTAGACATACTTGACGGAAAGGATTAGCCAAGCGTTATATCGGGAATCATCACGTCTGAATCAAACAGTAGTCCTTGGTTCCAAAGAATCTTCAACATCAACTGGAAAGATGCGATGCGTGAATAAGGTGAAATCGTTGTTAGTTACGTCGTTTCCAAACACACCGATTCATAAGTCACATGAAGACCTGAAAAGTGGGCTTTTCCCTTTGAGCTTCTTCAGTCTACCGGTAAACTCTAGGCTGTACCAGGGTTCACTAGAGCGATAACGTAATCGAGACTCAGATGGATTCAAGAAATCACTGGAAAATCATAGTCCTTGATGTTTAGGAGAATTTAAATAAGCAAGTGTTTAGTAATCAAGCACGAAGAGGTAGTCAATATTATGTCTAAAAAGTTGACCGTGAAAGAACTTGTAGCCAAAGCTGAAAAGCCTAAAGCGATTGCTATGAAATACCATCCGTTCTATCGAGGAAAGCTTGAAGTAGGCATTAAAACGCCTATCACATCTTTTCAGGACTTCTCCGTGTGGTACACACCTGGTGTAGCCGAACCTTGCATGGACATTTATCGGGATAAGAATAAAGTGTATGAACATACAAACAAATGGAATTTCGTCGCCGTCGTCACGGACGGCACAAGGGTGCTCGGGTTGGGAAACATTGGTCCCGAAGCGGGGATGCCGGTCATGGAGGGCAAGGCCCTACTATTCAAATATCTTGGCGGTGTCGATGCCTTCCCCATCTGCTTGGGAACAAAGGATCCGGAGGAAATCATCAACGTTGTCAAGTGGATAAGTCCAACCTTTGGTGGCATAAACTTAGAGGACATCGAGAAGCCAAAGTGCTACTACATACTTGACCGATTACGAAAGGAGTTAGATGTGCCAGTCTGGCACGACGACCAACAGGGAACAGCCTTAGTAACATTGGCGGGCTTGATCAACGCCCTAAAGGTCGTGAACAAGAAAATGGACGAAGTCTCAATCGCGATGGTGGGCGCAGGATCCGCGAACATCAATGTGGCCAAGTACTTCGCTAAAGCGGGAGCGAAACTTAGAAACATGATCATGGTTGACAGTCGTGGAACTCTTCATCCCGGGCGAGACGATCTTCAGGAAGGTGCCGCCCGATATGATCCCAAGAAGTGGGAGATGTGTCAAACGACGAATTCTGCGGGAACGATAGGTGGCATAGCCGAAGCGATGAAGGGAGCAGACGTTTGTATCGCTCTATCGCAATCCGGTCCCGGTGTCATAAAGAAAGAGTGGGTCGCAGATATGGCTGATGACTCTATCGTCTTTGCATGCGCGAATCCTGTGCCAGAGATCTGGCCGTGGGAAGCGAAAGAGGCTGGTGCTAGAATTACAGCCACTGGACGATCGGACTTCGTGAATCAGGTCAATAACTCCCTCGGATTTCCAGCTGTCTTCAGAGGTGCGTTAGACGTTTCAGCGGAAACCATCACCGACGAGATGTGTATCGTTGCCGCAAACGCGATAGCGGAGTACGCCCAGAAAGAGGGCATAAACGAAGACTACATCATCCCAACGATGGACGCAACGGAAATGTACATAGAAGAGGCTGTAAGGGTCGGCATGAAAGCGATTGAGCAAGGTATTGCACGGAAAAAACTGAGCAGAGATGCAATTAGAGCCAGTGCTGAGTCAATCATCCGACGATCGAAGGCGACAACCGATCTGTTGATGAAGAACCAGATAATTCAGCCATTTCCATAACCTCAACCCAAACGAATCAGTTAGAAACGGGGGTGGACACCTCAACATGGCCACTCTCAACAACCTTTTTTAATGAAAACAATTATTCCGACTAATCCAACCGTTGGATTTCTACCACACGCAACATACTAAAATAAGGCCTCAAGAAATCGAGGCATATACGCGTCTAAACAATTTTTAAATAAAGCATTTGTCTGCTGCAGGTCTCACTCAACGATTACGCTCGAATCAGCGTCCAGCATCTGAGGCATCGTTTCGCTTCTGCAACAGCCGTTTCCTCGCTGAATCCAAGTTCAACTTCCTTAAAGTTTCCCACTCTTTTCCCTAATGGCAGTTTCGGCATCCTTTGACGAGGCTTCTTCTCAATCGCCTTGATCTCCTCGTCCGTAAGCTTCACCGACGGTCGACTCTTCTCTTCTCCAAGCGTCAGCTCAAGTCCTCGTAGATAGCGGTCTATCATCTTAGCTGCTTTCTTCCCAGCTGCTATCGCCTCGACCACCGTGGCTGGTCCCGTTACCGCATCTCCACCAGCGAAGATGCCTTTCTTATTCGTCTGGAGGGTTTGGGGGTCTACTTCAAAGGTGTTCCACCGAGTAATTGCGAAGCTGTGGTCATCGGGTAGAAAGGATAGGTCTGGACGTTGACTAATCGCTGGGATTATGGCGTCAGCGTCCACCGTGAACTCGGTTCCCTCAACGGGCATCGGTCGCCTCCGACCACTCGCGTCAGGCTCACCAAGCTTGTTTCGGATACACTCCATGCCGACGACTTGACCGTTCTTTCCAAGGATTCGAAGTGGGGATGCTAAGTAGTGTATCTTGACTCCCTCAACCTCGGCCTCCTCGATTTCTGAGGGGTTTGCGGGCATCTCCCTTCTGGAACGCCGGTAGACGATAGTCACGGTCTCGCAGCCAAGTCTAAGGGCGGTTCGAGCGGAGTCAATCGCAGCGTTTCCTCCACCAATAATGCATACCTTTTCGCCTGGTCTACTCCTGTCTCCAAAGTTTACCTTTTGAAGGAAGGTCAAGCAGTCCAAGAAGCCTTTGAACTCGTCTTCCCCAGGGATTCCGAGCTTCCGGCTGTCATACGCTCCAACAGAGAGGAAGATGGCTCCATACTTCTCCTTGAAGAGGCCGTCAAAGGTGATGTCCCTTCCAATCGTGATATTAGTCCTCATCTCAACTCCCAGAGCCTTGATCCGATCCACTTCATATTGTATAATGTTTCTGGGTAGTCGATTCGGGGGAATGCCTGTGACTAACATTCCACCGATGACTGGTAGGGCTTCAAAGATTGTGACGCCGTAACCCTTTGTGATGAGGTTATAGGCCGCAGTGAGCCCAGCGGGACCCGACCCGACAATGGCGACCCGTACATCCTTTGTTTTCTCCACGGGGGTAGGCATTTTGGGATTTGTTTTCAATTCGTAATCTGCAATAAACCGCTTCAGGTAAGCGATGTATAGGGGTTCATCCACTCTTCGCCTCTCACAAGCTTCCTCACATGGGTGGTGACAGACTCTGCCTGTGATCCCTGGGAGGGGGTTATCCCGCCGTACTAGCGCAAGTGCTTCCTTGAATTTACGTTGCGCGATGAGTGCGATATAGCCGTGGGCTCGAACGTGTGCTGG
>JAZFSF010000166.1:0-4347 GCA_036446055.1 Bathyarchaeia archaeon
ATTTAAATGCGCGCGCATATAAGATGTACTAATAGGATGTGAACTTTTGGAAAAATATGTATTCACTGGAGGTAAGCCACCTCCGGAGAGTTTTCCAGTTCAGGAATTGACCGAGAGCGCCGAACGAGTCCTGAATCTTCAGGGTAGTGAGCTTGTTTACTATCCCGGACAACATGCACACGCCGGATACAGCAATAAGGGTTACTTGGGTTTACGAGAAGTAGCGTCCAGCCGCTTCGAGCACCGAGAGGGAGAACCACTGCCAGTGGAAAACATAGCCCTAACCGCCGGTTCGATGCAGGCCATCGAACTGATAGGAAGACATTTCATCAAACCGGGGGATACAGTCATCACTTCAGAACTCTGCTACATGGGAACCCTTCGCTTCTTCGAGTACATGCAAGCCAACATAGTGGGTGTTCCAATAGACAATATTGATGGAATGGACATGGATGCTCTGGAGAACACGCTAAAGAACCTCTCCCACTACAACATTAAGCCTAAGTTAATCTATGTCACCGACAGCCACCAGAATCCGACTGGAGCCATATTGAGCCTTGAACGTAGGAAACGTCTGCTTGAGCTGTCAGAGGAGTATGAGATACCCATAGTGGAGGATGACTGCTATGGAGACCTAGACTTCGAGAAAGGGATAATTCCTCCTTCCATGTACAAGATGGACAACTCAGACAACGTTATATTTGTCGCTTCCTTCTCAAAGATTCTAGGACCGGGCTTGAGGTTAGGTTGCTTCTGCGCTCCCGACAAGTACCTAGACGATATAATCACGCACCGCTGGGACGCAGGAACCAGCACTCTAAGCTGTATGATCGTCGCAGATTATCTCAAAGAACATATGTGGAGCCACATCTCCTCGCATGTCGCCATCATCAAGGAGAAGAGAGATACATTGATGGATGCTCTGGAAGAGAACCTTGGCGGAGTCATAGATTGTATAAGACCACGCGGCGGGTTATTCGCGTGGGTAACGTTACCAGAGACGATAAATCTGAAGAATTTAGAGGAGCTTTCATCGAAAAGGGGTGTAGTGTACTCACCAGGCCGCATATTGCATTGGAGGCAACAAGATATTAAAAACCTAAGGTTGTCTTACACCCATATGTCCTTAGATGATATCCGCGAAGGAATAGCATTGCTTTCAAAATGCGTCAAGGAGGCCATGTAACAGCCTCCCCCCTCCTAATTTTTTAAAAGTCTCAGCTAGCGCGCGCTCGAGTTAAATAACTAGCTACTCCCACCTCGGAACTCAAGGTAATAATATCAAAACATCAACAATCAACGATGATTTCCCCCGTTTTCTTTATTGGGTCGATGACAAAGAGGTGGAATATCAAAGACGCCATAATACTGGCAGCACCGAGAACTCCCAGAAAGTCATACGACGCAAGTAGAAGAATCGCTCCACCAATACCCGTTCCAATAAAGCTACCTAAATCTTGTGTCACTTGACTCAACGACATCATTGATCCCCGGTAATCAGGAACTTGTTCTAATGCGATACTATTGTAAGCCGCAAATCGCGCACCACTCGTAAATGAGCTCAGCAACCAAAACAGTAAAGACAACCACACATTAGGGACATTGAAAAACACTAATAAACACAAACCATGCACTAATGCGAACATAGTTGTCAATTTCTTTCGATTAACCCGCTGAACAATGCGTCCCGTCACTATGCCTGCTACAATATAAGCAATTGATAACGGAATATACAAGTAAGCTACGAATGATGCTTCAAGCAGAAAATGGTGACGAAAAAACGAAGCCCCATAAGATAACACCACACTCCACGTAATAAATACAAAGGCATTACTAATCAAACACGCCACTGAAGACTTATTCAACAAAACTGTTTTCAACGCAGACACATAGGTTGAACGAGCAGGTTGACTCTGTACTAGTGGCATACCAATAACCACTAAACCCAAATTTAGCACAGCGAGCGGTAAAACCAAGAGTGCGAACGTCAATCGCCAATCACCGATAACGCCTATCGAAAGCGAACCCAATAAATAAGCTGCCCCTCCCCCTACAGTCAAGTAACTGATGACCCGTGGTCGCTGATCAATGGGAAACAATTCACCAACCAAGGCATTCGCCATCGGCCTCGCTATACCCATGCTCATCCCTGACACTGAATATCCAAGAAGTAGAACAACAAACGTAGGGGAAAGAAAACAAAAGATTGCTGAAAGACAAGTCAATAATAAGCCAGTAGCTAATAACGATTTGTGACTATAGCGCAAACTTAACACACCCATCAGCAGCGCCAATACAAGAGATGTAATAAAAGCAGCTGTCCGAACTTGCCCCGCAATACCAACTTCAATTCCAAACGATTCACTTATCTCAATTAAGAGTAAACTCGTGATAAGTTGAGGAATAAACGTGACAACCGTTGAGAGAAATAAAGATGGGATGATAAGTTTTTTACTCAACAGGACACTCTCCAGACATTTTATCTTAGCTTCCTCTTTTAATTGAAACAAACATGGATACTCATCTCGGAGCACCTGTATAAAATCACTTCATTGTGAGGGTCTAAACCGTATATATATGACTATGCCTTTGAATGGAAAACACAGGAAGAAGCGTTTGAGCGTAGTAAATCTATACTTCCACACATGAAGAGTTCTTTTAAGCGTTCTAGTCAGGCTTTTTCCACACTGAATGATGGTGAGCTTTTGTCCCTCAAACAGCATTTTAGCGAGTCGAGTGTAAGCTAGCCAGCAAAATAGCTAACTATAACCTTTCTAACACCAATTAATGTAATAATAAATCCAACACTCAGCACGATAAAACCTATAAAATAAAAGGGATTACCAAGCATTCTCGTAAGTTCATCCATAGGCACTACCACAAATAGTTTAAGTGACTGCAAAAAAGCTTCAGAATTGAGTTGAGGAGATTTCCATGATGCCCAACCTGCTACCATAATAAAGAATCCTGCAGTAAACGCTAAAAGCCCCATTTTTCGATCCCCGCTATTTGAATTATTCATACTATCTACCTCCGCTATAATCGTCTCGTAATACGCTAGCGATGATATCCTTCAAATCAATTTTGTTAAGCCAATCAAGGATGCTCATATCTAGCACTTATCATCGGTATGGACATTACTGTAAATCTTTCTTGTGTAACTCACTGCAATGAGAAACAGTGACATATATGATATCCAATGAATGAATCAAAGCATCTAGACTAAGATAATTGATGCTCATTAGGTACTTTCGTCGTATTTTTTCCTTTTTCTCTTTCTCTCTTCGATGTTGTGCTGTGAGCTTTGTTGGGGATTTTATAAGAGTATCTCAGCTGCACATATAAGAAATAATCTCACAACAAATAGAGTTTTCAGTTTCTTTCCCAGAAAAGAGAGACGTTCTTTATAGACTTTAAAGAATGGCATGTACTCAAAAGAGTTGGAGTTGATGTAAAGATGGCGATAGCAGCAGGAGCTGCAGGAGCAGCAGCCGCAGCGAATAACTTATCAAGTTCATATCGGGTTAAATTCAGGCGAAGAGAGTTCTTGGAACTTGTTGAGACGGCGAATCCAAAAATCATCTACCACCGGAAAAGAATCCACTTCTTCGCCCATGACGGCTTTGTCATGTACACTTTCGAGTGCGATGACAGCGATTTCAGTCAACAAGTCTTGGACACCATTGAGTTCTCAAACCAACCATGGAGTGAATAATCACGAATATATCGTTAACACTGAAAACCTCATAACGCACACGTGTGTAACCGTTCAATCTCCACTAACAACAGTCACCTAAAACTAGGTATAATTCTCACCACCCTCACCATCAGCTTCAAACAGACCACTAGCACTCATCTTAGTAAACACCGATTTAGGTTAAGGCGAGGAAGTCTATCGGAACTATCTTGTAGGATTGTTTGTTTTTAGCTAGCTAGATTGTGGTTGTCGTTCATAGCGGATAATAGCCAGTTCTGTAAAAAAAATCAAAATATTTCTAGAGAAATTCTTTGCTCCTTTAAACCTTGATAGCTAACTCAGTTTAATTAGCAAAGCTGTAAAAGGTAATTAGCTAGATATAAGCCTCTATTTGTAATCAGTTTTTTATCAACACTTCTTTGAGTCTATCTACGATAATTTTTTCGTCACCATCCTCTAAGAACAAGGAGTTAATTCTAAAGATGCCTAGTTGCTCATATCCTCCTCTCAAAGTGATGGGTGGGGTTCCATTCCTCATCTTCATCATAACGTCGGAAGCAGTAATGCCCAATGCTTTCTCATCTAACTGTAGGTAAACCATAGGTATAGGACAATCAGTCTCATCAGGATAAACAAGATACGGTTTGACA
>JAZFSF010000167.1:0-8183 GCA_036446055.1 Bathyarchaeia archaeon
TATTTTGAAAGAAAAGTTGACGATTGTGAAATAGAACTAGGAGTTGTCTGGAAAACAGTAGTTAGCCTTTCTAAAGAAATATCAAAGGAAGAAAAAGTTGATGACAAGAAGCTTTTATCATAAATAAATAGACTCACAGACTTCGAAAATATTATTGGTGAAGAATATGCTACTCTTGTTCAGTTAAAATCTCTTGAAATTATTGCTGAAGAGATGCCCAAGATAGACCGGATAGATTTAAGCGTCTTGAAAGTCGTTTTCGAAAAAATAATTGAGGATGAAGAATATCACAAAGATATTCTAGTGCAGATCAAAGGCTTTTTACAGGAGACTCGAACTAGTAGACGAAAAAATTGAGGTTTGGAACTAAAATTTAATTTTTTTATAGTTTTCGCAATCGGTTTTTAGTTTTACCTAGGTAATTTGGTATGTGATAGAGAAAGTACCTAGGTAATTTAGCGTGTAACACCATTTGTGATAAAACCATTAGCGCACGTGTCAAATGAATATTCTAACTAGCATCTAGCTTTTAGGTTATCACGTAGATAAAAAACAATGATTAATTCCTAACTGGCTAGTTTATCGGTTTAACCGATTACCATAGAAGCTTTTATTAAAGATTGAATAAGTTAACCTTCTGTATAAGGTGATGAAACTAAAATTTTTTGTGACAACACCCATTTATTACGTTAATGATGTTCCTCACATAGGAAATGCTTACACCACAATAGCAGCAGATATTTTGGCGATGTGGAATAGAATTTTAGGTAATGAGGTTTTCTTTTTAACAGGTTTAGACGAAAATTCCATAAAAACTGTAAAAGCAGCCAAAGAAAAAGGCATCACTAATTTACATGAATATACTGATTCGATGGCAAAAACATGGAAAGATGCTTGGTCCTCACTAAAAATCTCAAACAACGACTTCATCAGAACAACAGAAGACAGACACAAGAAAACGGTTTTATCGTTTTTTAAGAAGATTTTTGATAACAATGACATTTACAAAGGTACATATGAAGGTCTATATTGTGAAGGATGTGAACAATTTTACACAGAAAAAGATTTAGAAAACGGTTTATGTCCTTTTCACAAAAAAACACCTAAAAAGATAACTGAAAAAAATTATTTTTTTAAGCTTTCCAAATATCAGAAGCCGCTGATAGAATATATTGAAAACAATCCTAATTTTATTAAACCTGAATCAAGGAGAAATGAAGTTATTAGTTTTATTAAAGAAGATCTTCATGATGTGAGCATATCAAGACCACATCTCGAATGGGGAATAGACTTACCAATTGATTCGAATCATAAATTCTGGGTTTGGTTTGATGCATTAATTAATTACATTTCCGCTAACCCTTCCCAATGGCCGGCCACAGTTCAAATAGTGGGTAAAGACATATTGAGATTTCATTGTGTAATATGGCCAGCAATGCTGATGAGTGCGGGTTATCAATTACCTGGAACCATATTTGTTCACGGGTTCTTTACCATTGATGGACAAAAGATCAGTAAAAGTTTAGGCAATGCTGTAGACCCAATAGAACTATCAAAAAAACATGGCTTAGACGCCGTTAGATATTTTCTATTCCGAGAAATTCCCTTCGGAAGTGATGGCGATTTTTCGGATGAAGCAGTAGTACAAAGAAAAAACTCTGACTTGGCTGACAATCTTGGGAATTTAGTCAACAGAGTTTTGGTTTTAGTTGAGAGATACTTTGATAGTTCTATCCCAAAGTTCGTGGCAAAAGATAATTTTGTAAAAAAGGTATCCGGACTGCCAGAAAGAGTAGAAAATCTAATGGAAAACTTCCAATTTCATAATGCTTTATCTGAAATTTGGCAAACAATAGCTGAAGCAAATAAGTATATCAATGAAACAAAACCATGGAAAATTAAAAATAAAGAGAAACTTGGAAACATTCTATATAATCTCATGGAAACGTTAAGGTATGTTGCTATTTTGATTTATCCCTTTATGCCAGAAACAGCTGAAAAAATTATGAAACAGTTAGGCTTAGAATTGAGGTTTTCCTTTAAGGATTTAACTTGGGGAGGTTTAAGAGAAGGTAAAAAAATTAGAAGAGGAAATATTCTTTTTACAAAACTGCAAAACTAGCTAACTTTACAGAACTGTCGCATCGATTAATTCACCATTATTCGTTGAATAGTCTATTATTAGCTAGAATCTTACCAAATGGGTTTTTTAATAAATTCACCTTTACACCAATCAGGTTTATCAGGTTCTTTTGCGTGCACACTTCCAAGTTCCCTTGTCACCCTAAGGCAATGTTTACAAACCCAAACAAAATCAAACTCTTTCTCTTTCAATATCTTATTACACCTTCAGGGTCTCGCAACGTCGATACACACAGCATATGAAATCACATAAATATATTAGCCTCTTTTTACGGTAAATTATCTTAGTATAATCATAAACAATACACTATTTATCCCATAAAAGAGAGAATAATGAGAAAGAGCGCGCGTAAAAGCTAATCAAAGGAAAAAGTGGGGTTTGAGATTAAAAATTTGTTTTAATTATGCATAAACATTATCCAGTCGAAAAATCATTAGAGAAATTGAAAAACATTTTATAGAAATAAATGCTTAAACGAAGACAACAACTCTTAAATGTTAAAAAAAGAAAAGCTAGCTACGTTTACTATTTTTATATTTTGAACGTATTATAGCATCCTAAATGCATAGTCATATATACTGTATGTTAGCTAGTTGCGCAAATACAAAGAAGATAAGGAGAGGTCAATAAATAATGTCTATAGAAGAAAATAAAGCTCTCATACATCGTTATTTAGAAGAGGTTTAGAACAAAGAGAATTTGGATGCAGTAGACAAGTTCTTTGCTGTAGACGGTATCGACCATAATGCTCCTCCAGGTTCTCCACCTGGCTTCGGTTTCATGAAACAATTTCACACCATAGTACGCGCTGCGTTCCCTGATGTCCGAGTCACAGTTGGGAATCTCATCGCCGAAGGGGATAAGGTAGTTTGTCGATTTACAGCTTGCGGTACCCATCAAGGCGAATTCATGGGCATCCCTCCTACTGGGAAGCAGTTTAGGATGATGGAGATACGCATCTACCGTGTCAAAAGTGGAAAGATTGTGGAGTGTTGGGGTCTCTTTTACGAGATGGGCATGATGCGACAACTCGGCGTTATCCTCCCAATGGGAAAGAGATAATCTAACATTTCGTAGGTTAACATTATCTCTATCTTTTTTTTCTTAGTTAAACCGATTTTATTTTGGGTTTAAATTTTAATTTTTTAGGTTTTCGCATTCGTATTTTGGTTTTACTTAGTTAAGTTGGTATGTGATAGAGAAAGTACCTAGGTAATTTAGAGTGGAACACTATCTGTGCCAAAGAGAGGGGGAAAGGTTAGTTCTGACTATTTCGTTAGTGAAAAGATTCTATCATAAAAGCAATTGTAAAACCACTAGCTTCTGACTGAGGATTGTAAACGTTTAGTACACACAGTAACAGTGATTACATAGAATATAACGAATGGAATGGCTTTAAGGTCTTATGGGGGCTGACCAGTCTATACATTAAGAAAGCTATTCAAGATAAAACTCTTAACAGCATCTAAAAACCTTTTATCCAAACCGTTAAGACGCAAGGTATATAATCTTCGAGTTAACCTCATAAACAAATAATACTGTCAAAGGATTATCGAGGAATAAGTCATGAGTCAAGCACCTTTACCCCCACAATTACAAGAACAACTCGTACGCCTTCAACAACTTCAACAGACCTATCAAGTCATCATGTCCCAAAGACAACAACTGGATCGTGAGCAATTGGAAGTTAACAGGGCATTAGGCGAACTCGAAAAAATGAGTGAAAAAGACATCGTCTATAAGTCACTCGGAGCCATCCTTGTGAAATCGACTAGAAAAAAGCTTATCGAAGAGCTAACTGAGAGAAAAGAACTCCTTGATATGAGGATAAAGGTCATAACGAAGCAACAGAGCAGAACAGAAGAGCAGTTGAAAGAGCTGCAGCAAAGAGTTCAGCAAAGACTTAATCCCTCTTCATAAAATAAAAAGAAGAATACCCCGCCAGCTAAGCCCTTTTTCAATCGATACTCCGAGAGTATAGAAGGTTAAGCTTTGAGCGTTGAAGAAGTAGAGATGGTGCTGGCTAAAGTCAAGGCCAAACTAGTTGTCCTAATATGTCACCAGAATGCAGACCCCGATGCATTAGGTTCAGTCTATGCCTTCGCACAACTCCTGAAGAGAACCCATCCACAGATGGACGTTGAAGTCGCCCCTGCCCAAGGAGTGAGCAAAATCTCTGGTGAAATTCTGAAAGCCATTCCGATGGATATAACCACTGCTCCAAGAATTGAGGCGGCGGACGTGATCTTTCTGTTAGACACCAGCACCATTGAACAAGTAGGTCTGTGGAAATCCCGATTGGAGAACACTACAAAGCCAATCATCGTCATCGACCACCACGTTGCACACCCAAAAACGAAAGAACTGGCCCATCTCGCTATCATCCAGGAAAATGCTTCTTCTGCCTGCGAAATCGTTTACGAGATGTTCAGACAAAAAAGAGTCCAACCATCACTAGAGACGTCTAAAGCACTCTTTTTGGGGATAGCCTTCGACACAAAACACTTTAGCATAGCTAATTCAGCCACTTTTAAAACAATCGCTGAACTAATCGATTTTGGTGTAGACCCTAAAGAGGTTCTCCACCTTCTGATGATTCCCATGGACTACTCAGAAAAAACTTCAAGACTGAAGGCCGCAAAACGACTGAAATTAATAAAAGTTGGCGAGTGGCTAATTACAGTTTCCCACGTGAGTTCCTACCAGTCCTCTGCTGCCAGAGCCCTACTTAAAGTGGGGGCTCACGTAGCCGCGGTCGGTGGAAAAAAAGGGAAAACATTCAAGATAAGTTTGAGGTCAACAACAGAGTTTTATCGAAAAACAGGGATTCATTTAGGAAGAGACATAGCCAAACCTCTTGGAGACTATATTAACGGCATGGGCGGTGGACACAGCACAGCAGCCGGCGCGAGTGGAACGGGAGAATTCATAAAAGTCTCTGAGAAGTGTATAGCTTTATTCCAAGAAAAATTGAGTGAACCCCAATCTAATCACCTTTAAATGGAAGACTTCTAAATACGAACTGAAGAATGTGGAGGAGAGCTACAGACGTCCATCATCGAAATCAAAGACCTACACTACACCTACCCCAACTTCACTGAACCTACCTTAAACGGTATAACGCTAAATATAGAGTCAGGCGAACTCGTCCTATTAACTGGACCCAGTGGATGCGGTAAAACAACTTTATGCCGCTGTCTAATCGGTTTGATTCCCCACTTCTACGGAGGAAAACTTACGGGCGAGGTATCCGTTTCGAACCTTTCAGTCAAGGACCACGCTATAAGTGAACTTGCGCAGCACGTGGGCTTTGTCTTCCAAAACCCAGAAAACCAGCTATTCGCTCTCTCTGTTGAAAAAGACGTGGCCTTCGGCCTTGAGAATTTGGCTACACCGAGAGAGGAGATTCGTAAAAACGTTGACTGGGCAATGGATTTAATGGGCCTTGGAGACCTCAAGAACTCCGCCCCCTTTGAGCTCTCGGGAGGCCAAAAACAGAGGGTTGCCGTCGCCAGTGTCCTCGCAATGAAGCCAGAAATAATGATTCTCGACGAACCAACCTCCTTTCTAGATCCCGTAACGGCTGAGAAGCTGTTTGAAATCATCAAAAACTTAAACGAAGAATTGGAATTAACTGTCGTACTGGTTGAACACCGACTAAGCCTACTGAGTACGTACGTCAATAGAATTATCGTCATGGACAAGGGACGTGTGGAGATTGATGGCCCCCCAATAGATGTATTGGCGTCGAAAGAAGCCCTTTCCATTGGAATAGGAATCCCCAAGATCTTGCAACTTTATCAAAACTTAATCGAAAACAACGTCAAACTTGGAAAACCAACGATTTCAGTAGCCGAATTTGCCGGAACAATACGGAGCCTGCTGAAAAAATGATCGAGGTTGAAAACCTTTCTTTCACCTATCCAGCAGGCATCGAAGCCCTAAAAGACATCTCGGTAACCATCCCTGAAGGAGACTTCGTGGCAATCATGGGGGAGAATGGCGCAGGGAAGACTACCCTGATAAAACACTTCAACGGCATCCTCAAACCGGATACAGGACGCATTTGTGTGGATGGTATAGATACAAAGACAGCCAGCGTCGCTGAGCTTTCGAGGACCATAGGACTTGTCTTTCAAAACCCAGACCATCAACTTTTCTCTGAGACCGTAGAAGAGGAAATCGCCTTCGGCCTCAAAAACTTTGGCTTCCAAGAAGAAGAGATTCCCAAACGGATCGACTGGGCATTAAACCTCCTCAATCTGACGCAGTACCAAAAGACCTCCCCTTTCCTCCTGAGCGGTGGGGAACGAAAACGGGTGGCCCTCGCTACAGTCCTCGCCTGGAACCCCAAGACCCTTGTTATCGATGAACCCACAATCGGACAAGATTTTCGTCAAAAGGAAAGGCTTAGACACTTCTTCAATGAGTTACATGACCAAGGGAGAACCGTGATCTTTGTCACCCACGACGTCGAATTCGTCGCTGACTGCAATCCACGGGTGATACTCATGTATAAGGGCCAAATCCTCTCGGATGGACCCGCAAAACAGATTTTAACCAATCATGAAATCACTTCCAAAGCCTCGGTTCTCCTCCCCCAAATCGCTCAGCTCTTCCACCAACTCATAGACTTCGGCTTGCCCAGAGAAGTAATAGCAGTCCAAGAGGCAAAAGGGTTAATCGAAGAGTTACTCAAGAGAGGTGATGTACGTGAAGGTCTTTGAAGGGCTTCAGTTCAGGCACGTTTCTTCTCCTATACATCGCCTTGACCCCAGAACCAAGTTCATCATTTCCTGCGTCATCTTCATCCAAGCCTTTCTGTTCACCGAATTCCTTTACCTCATCATACTCTTTTTTGCCCAACTCCCCCTAGTGGTCTTTGCACGGATTCAAAAACAATGGGCGCGCTCACTGCGAGGAGGCCTTATGTTAATCCTCCTCATCTTCTTTACAAACCTCATCGTCGGGGTCGTGTCAAACGATTTTCAATTGACTAGCGAATCCCTCACCTATTCGACATCAATGAGCCTTCGCTTCGTAGTCCTCATGACATCCTTCTCCATCTTCTTCCTAACGACATCCCCAGACGATCTGGGATTGGCTTTGGAGCAGAGCCACATACCCTACGAATTCTGCTTTGCCTTCACAACTGCAGTGCGATTCGTTCCCGTCCTCGCGCGAGAAGCTCAAACAATAATGGACGCTCAAAAATCAAGGGGATTGGAACTTGAGAAGGGGGGATTCATGAAGAGAATAAGAAACTACATCCCCATCCTCATCCCTCTAATCGTAAGTGCTATACGACGAAGCTTGGAACTCGCTGAAGCCATGGAAACCCGAGCCTTCGGCGCCAAAAAACAAAGAACCAGCCTTCACGCCCTCAAAATCGAGAGAAGAGACATCATCACACTAATCCTCTGCTTCACAATTCTCGCCCTAACTATTTACACCCGCATCTACATTCCAATACCCATCATTAGCATCCCAATACCCACCATTAGCATCCCAATACCACAAATATAATATTGCAAATCAAATTACCATGCAAGTGAAGACTTCATCACTGCTAAACAAGAAAAATTATCGTCAATCAAAGCAAAGAAGCCTCAGGTATCCTAAACTCGGGGGCTTCGATGGATATACAAGTTGAGCACTGCATCTTGACAAAGATGATTCCGAAAGTCTTCACCGAATAGGCTGTCGAATGAAAAGAAAAACATCATATCATAAAAGCCCTTTTTCATCGTAAGGATTTTCGACGTAGTCACCTGATTCTCAGAATCCTTCACAGACTCTATCCTCCTTACTAAGAGAGTTTTATCCCCTACGTGAAACGACGTTCCTGACAAAGAATTGTTTAGGAGCGTTGTCACAACACTGACCATCAAACGAGGCGGTAAAAGATTCTTTATCTACAACCCCAGATAAATAGCTGCATTCTTTTCACAACATCTAGACATCAAACCAATGACACCAATGGGTTCTGAGGGTCAAAGGGAAATAGAGAAGAACAGTCAGGTACAACTCCCACAAAATA